>JAHENO010000165.1 GCA_018609945.1 Haloarculaceae archaeon
CACGTGGATCTGAACCTGAACGTCTTCTATCCGGACGGTGGCATCGCGTCGGTCGTCGACGGACTGGCCTCGCTCTGCCGGGAACTGGGCGTGGACATCGAAACCGGACTGACGGTCCAGCGAATCGAACCGGACGACGGCTCGTTTACAGTCCGGACCGACAGCGGCCACGAGTCCCCGAGGGTCGTCGTGAGCAACGCCAACCCGGCCTACACCGAGCGCGACCTGTTGCCGTCGAGCGCCCGCGACCACGACCCGGGGTACTGGGAGCAACGGACGTACGCGCCCTCGGCATTCATGCTGTATCTGGGTGTCGAGGGTGACGTCAATCCGCTAGCACACCACACGCTCGTTCTGCCGACTGACTGGGACGACCACTTCGAGCAGATCTTCGAGGACCCCCGGTGGCCGGACGACCCGGCGTACTACATCTCCGTTCCCTCGCAGACCGACGACACCGTCGCACCGCCGGGACACCACGCCGTCGTCGTCCTGGTTCCCATCGCGCCAGGCCTGGAGGACGGTCCCGAGATCCGGGAACGGTTCCGCGGGAAAGTGCTCGACGACGTTGCCACGCATACGGGAGTGGATCTCCGCGACCGGATCGTCGTCGAGCGGGACGCCTGCGTCACGGAGTTCGAAGCGTACTACGGGAACCCGCAGGGGACGGCACTGGGGCTGGCTCATACGCTGTTCCAGACGGGACCGCTCCGGCCGGGTCACCGTGCCGGACTCGACGGGCTCTACTACACCGGGTCGTACACCTCGCCCGGCATCGGGATGCCGATGTGTCTCGTCAGTGGCGAACAGGCTGCGGACGCTGTCACGGCGGATTATCCCGAACTGGTCGGTGGCTGACAGCACCGGGGAGTCGAGAGCGTCTCCCGCGGGCTAGTCGTGCCCGCTGACCCGGACTGGCTCGTAGGGCTCTTCCAGCCACTCGATGTCGCTTTCGGACAGCGAGATGTCCAGGGCTGCGACGGCCTCTTCGAGGTGTTCGAGGCAGGTGGTGCCGACGATGGGGGCGTCGACCCACTCCTTGTGGAGCAGCCACGCGAGGGCGACCTGTGCCATGGTGGCGTCCTCCTCGTCGGCCAGTTCCTCGACGCGCTCGTTGACCTCGCGGCCGTTGCCCTCGAAGTAGGGGTGGCGCCGGGCGTGGTCGTCGGTCTCGCCGCGGACGGTAGCGTCGAATTCCTCGTGGGGGCGGGTGAGATACCCCCGTGCCAGCGGACTCCAGGGGATGACAGCGACGTCCTCCTGCTGGCAGAGGGGGAGCATCTCGCGTTCCTCCTCGCGGTAGAGGAGGTTGTAGTGGTTCTGCATCGTCAGAAAGCGGTCGAGGCCGAGGCGGTCGCTGGCCTGCAGCGCCCGGGCGAACTGGCGGGCCCACATGGAACTGGCGCCGACGTGGCGGACCTGGCCGCGCCGGATCGCGTCGTCCAGTGCCCGAAGCGTCTCGCCGATGGGCGTGTCGTAATCCCAGCGGTGGGTCTGGTAGAGGTCGACCGTCTCCATCCCCAGGCGGCCTAAGCTGGCCGCGAGTTCCTGCTCGATGGCCTTCCGCGAGAGGCCGCCCGAGTTGGGGTTGTCGTCGTCCATCTGGAAGTACACCTTCGTGGCGACGACCGACTCCTCGCGGCGGCCCTCCAGAGCGGTCCCGAGGACGCGCTCGGATTCCCCGCGGGAGTACATGTTGGCGGTGTCGAAGAAGTTGATCCCGAGGTCGATGGCCCGCTCGATGATGGGCAGGCTCTCGTCCTCGTCGAGCACCCAGTCGCGCCACGCCGAGGTGCCGAAGCTCATACAGCCCAGACAGAGACGGCTGACTTCCATGCCGGTCCGGCCGAGAGTCGTGTACTCCATGGCGCGTCCCTCGGCACCGCGTGAGGAAAAGCTTGCGTCCACGAGGAACACACATTTTCAAACCGCTGGGTGTCAAAGCGGGAGGCATGTCGGCCTCAGAACTGGCAGCGGCGGTCCGGGAGGTACTCGCGGTCGACGCCGAGGCGTTCCGGTCGACGGCGATGGCCGAGGCCGAGGACCTCAAGCGGGAAGTCAGGGACGGCACCTTCGACAACACGCAGGCGCTGGTCGGCCTGGAACTGGAGCTGTACAGCGTGGACTCGCGGACGGGCGGCCTCCGGCGGACCTCGCGGCAACTGCTCGAACTCATCGGGTTCGAGAAGGAACTGGGACTGCACAACGCCGAGATGCAGACCAGCCCCGACCCGCTGACGCGGTACGGGCTGGTCGCCCAGGAGAAGGAGATCCAGGCCCACTTCGTGCCCGCCCAGGAGAAGACCGACGTCGAGAACATCCAGCTGGTCACCGACGGCATCTGGACCGTCCCGCCGCGGGCCGAGGCCGCCTCCGAGTACCTCACCGACTACGTCGAACAGGACGGGATCAAGATCGCGACGAACATGAGCGACTCCGTCCGGTACCACGCGATGGCCAACACCGACTACCCCTCCCGGTTCGCGCTCGACGCGCCACACGTCTCCCTCCAGGCCGAGACGGTGATGCCCGAGAGCCTCATCACGTCCATCCAGCCCCACTACCAGGTCCCCCACGCTCCCGACCTCCCCGAGTACTTCCGGTACGCGCTCCGGATCGCGGCGCCGCTGCTGGCGCTGGGGGTGAACTCCCCCTTCTTCCCGCCGGACCTCTACGACGACGCCCCCGACGAGGAGGTCGTCGAGGACGCCCACATGGAACACCGCATCGGCGTCTTCGAGTCGGTGCTGAACCCGCCCGAAACCCACGAGGAAGCGCCGAAGGTGTGTTTCCCGCCCGATTTCGAGACAGTCGAGGAAGCCATCGACGACATCGCCGCGGACACGTGCATCGTCCCGGTGGACGTCACCGAATCCGACCGCTTCGACGACGCCTTCGCGCACTTCCGGCACAAACACGGCAGCTACTGGCGGTGGGTCCGGCCCGTCTTCGACGGCGCGACCCGCTCGCAGGCCAACGCCCGCATCGAGTTCCGCCCCGTCCCCGCCCAGCCGACCATCCGGGACTGCGTGGCCTTCGAGGCGGTCTTCGCCGGCCTCATGGAGACCCTCCCGCGGTTCGAACACCCGGTTCGCGGGCTGGACTGGGAGACCGCGCGGCGGAACTTCTACGCTGCCGCCCGCGACGGCCTCCAGGCCGACATCACGTGGCTCACCACCGACGGCGCCGAGACGACCGACATCGACGCCATCTGCAGCGAACTGTTCGAGTACGCCCGCGACGGCCTGGAGGGACGTGGCCTCTCGGCCGAACAGGCCCACCAGTACATCCGCCCGCTCCGGGAACGGCTCGACCGCCGGACGACGCCCGCCCGCTGGAAACACGAGCGCGTCCGGGCCGCCGTCGCGTCCGGCGTGCCCCTCGCCGAAGCCATCTGGGGGATGCAAGCCGAGTACGTCGACCACCAGGACGGGACGCTCATCGAGGACTCGTTCTGTGACTGGCTGTAGATTACGCTGGAATCACGTCGGAGTCGTCGGCACCGCCAGGAGCGATCGGGATATCGATCTCGACGTGTTCGTACCACACCGTCGGTTTCTTCGCGCGGCCCACGTCTTCGAGTTCGACGAGGCCGAGTTCCGCCAGCCTGTTCAGCGCCGTCGAGACGTTCTTGATATCGCGGTCGACGAGCCGAGCGAGTTCGCGAACGCTTTCGGGTTCCGCTGTGGCGATTGTCCGGACGAGTTCGAGGTTCTTTGCACTCAGCACCCGTTCGAGCGCCTCCTCGTCGGGAAGGCTGAGCACGTACTCGTCGTCCACCTCCTCGTCGGCTTCGAGCCGGCGAACGTCCTCAAGCGCCGCCTCGAAGAACTCGGCTGTCGATTCGACCGTGATGTGAAGCGTGTTCGTGGTCATGGGTTACGGGGAAACGTGATCGGGGAGTTCCTGAATGAACTGTTGGAGAAGGGCCTCGACCCCTGGAAAAGCGATTTCCTGTCTGTCGGAGCCGGTGTGACGTTCGTGGACGCCGTGGTGGTTATCGTACCGCAAGAGTGGTTCGTCGCCGTCCTTGCGGCCATAGTGGAATGCATACTTGATACCCTCGGGGAATTTCTCGGACTCCGGAACGCGAAGCACGCGGATCCGGACGATTTCGTCGCCACAGTCACGCCGGCGGTCTCGAACGACCTCGACATCGCTATCGTCCCCCATTCCCGAGTGATGGTTATTGGGCCATCATAATAAGATCGTTGGTGAGAACACCAACAAAAGCCATCAGCTGTTCCCGACGGCGGCTTCCACGAATTCGACGGCTTCCTCGGGCGTGTCGACGTGTTCGATCGGGCCGAGGCCCGGGAGGTCGTCGACGCGGTGGGTGTCGAGCCCGGCGATGGGACGGCCGACGTCGAGCGCGAAGGCCAGCTCCGAGAGTGTCCCCGTGGAGCCGTCAACGGCGATGACGGCGTCGCCGTTCTTGACCACGAGCGCGTTCCGGGCGTAGCCGATGCCCGTCGCGATGGGCGTGTCGACGTACTCGTTGGCGGTCGAGCGGTCCGCGCTGGGCAGGACGCCGATGGTGTGGCCGCCGGTCTCGCGGGCGCCGCGGCAGACCGCCTCCATGGCGCCACCGAGGCCGCCACAGACCACCTCGTGGCCGCGCTCGCCGAGCAACCGTCCCAGTCCACGGGCGGTAGCGTACTGCTCGTCGGTGACAGTGCTGCCGCCGATGACGCTGACGCGCATACCCGCTCTGTCGGGGGCGGTCGGTATTGTGTTTACGACACCGCAGTTTCTGATTCTGCAACTCGGCACGAATGTTTTTCACATGTGCAGAGAGACTGTAACGTATGGTGGGTCCGGTCACGTGGCAGACCGCCGATCCCGACGAGGACCACGCACGGTCCCGTTGCCCGACCCGTGACACGCGGCCAGCGATATCCCGGGAGCGCCGCAGCTGGTACGGGATGGGGTCGTTGACCCGCGTCGAGAAGAGCGGATTCGGACAGTTCCTGCACGACATCTCGTACATCTACGCCGACATCACGGTGTTCGGTCTCCCCGTGTTGCTGTACGTCTGGATGACCTATCCCGACACCGAGCTGGGCGTGACTGCCCCCGCACTCGCCGCGTGGACGGTGATGATCGTCGTCGCGACGCTGCTCCGTGGCGGGTGGATCGCGCCGCTCCGCTCGGAGACGCTCGGCTGGGTTTCGACGCGTCCCTCCCTTCTCACCCTCCGGGCGGTCTACTACAATCTGACGCTGGGCGTCGGCGTCTACGGCAGTGTCGCACTCGCCCGCCTCACCGGTCTCCCGGCCGTGGGGATCGGAACTGCGGTCGTCGTCGCGACGCTCGGGGTGATGGCGTTTCCCCGAATCGCCGATATCTCGTATCACTGGGTGGTGCGGTGACAACCACGAGACCGTCCGAGACACAGCAGCACTGCCACACCACGACGTCCGGGAAACAGAAACGCCGCCGCTATTCGACCTGTTCGAGCCAGTCTTCGACGCGGGACTCGGGGGCCTCGGCGATGTCGGCGAGTTCGGCAGCGTCGTACTCGGCGAGGTCCTCGACCGTTTCGACGCCGGCCGCGCGGAGCCGTTCGGCGTAGGTCGGGCCGATGCCGCTGACGGTCTCGACGTCGGGGGCGCCCGACTTCTCGTGGAACCACTCGGCGACCTCGGGCCAGAGGTCCTCGTGAGAGGACGAGGAGACCGACAGGCCGATGTGGCCGGTCGGGTACTCGATGGTGGTCACGTCGTCGCTCCCGACGACGTCGTTGAACGGGCGGGAGGCCTCCGGCGGGATGAGGTGGTCGTACTCGCCGAGGATCTGGAGGACCGGCATGTCGATGTTCCCGACGTCCACCTGCTTGCCGCCGATCTCCAGTTCGTTGTTGTAGAGCTCGTTGTTCTGGTAGATCTTCGTGAGGAACTGGACGTAGGTGTCGCCGGCGAGGTCGATCCCCTCGTCGAGCCACTTCTCCATCCGAGCGAAGTTTCCGACGAAGCCGTCACTCTCCATGTTCTCGTAGAAGGTGACGTACTTGCTGACGTTGTTCTGGACCGGGTCCATGAGGGCGAACCCCTCGTCGAGCAACTCCGCCGGGACGTTCCCGAAGGCGTCGGTGACGTCCTCGGGGTCGTAGTGCTCCTCGCTGCCCCACCGTTCGAGGATGCCACCGGTGTCCGCAAAGCAGAGTCCGGCGGCCATCAGCCCGAGGGCGTTGACCTTCTCGGGGTTGAGCGCGGCGTAGATGGAGCTCATCGTGCCGCCCATGCAGTACCCGAGGAGGTTGATGGCGTCCTGGCCGGAGCGCTCGCGGACGACGTCGACGCAGTTGTCCATGTACCGGTTGACGTAGTCGTGGAGGGTCAGATGCTGGTCGAGCCGCGAGGGCTCGTTCCAGTCGATGAGGTAGACGTCGTGGCCGGCGTCGAGCAGGCGCTCGACGACGCTGCGTCCCGGCTGGAGGTCCAGCACGAACGGCTTGTTGATCAGCGCGTAGACGATGAGGATGGGAACCTCGTTTTGCTCCTCGGTCCGGGATTCGTACTGGAGCAGTTCCAGTTTGTTCTCCTCGTAGACGACCTCCGAGGGGGTCTGACCCACCTCGATGGTCTCCATCTCGACGGCACGCTCGGGCAGCAGTTGCCCCTTCCGGGTCGCGTCGGCCAGTTCCTCGACGGCCTGGGAGTGGGCGTCCAGCGCCGCCGTCAGTGGGTGGACAGACATGGTCACTCCTCGAGTGCGTCGAGGACGCGGTCGAGTTTGTTCTCGACCTCGTGCTGGCGCCGCTCGAGTTCGATCAGCCGCTCGCCGACCTCGACGACGTCGTCGCGGGTGGCCATCCCCATCTCGGCGATCGCGTCCTGGGCGGCGTCGTCGAACTCGCTGCGCAGTTCCATCATCGACTCGACGAACTGGCCGTTCGCGGACGCGAAGGCCTCCGTCGACATGACCTCCTTGAAGGCCTCGTTGGCCGACTCCAGCCAGAGGTCCCGGAACTCCGTGGGGTCGACGTCCTCGCCCTCGGCCGCCGCCGTGGTTTGCTCGAACATCTCCTCGGCGGCCTCCATCCACACCTCGTAGGCGCGGGTGTAACCCTCGACGCCGTCCGCGAGGGTGTCCTCGTCGGGGACGGAGTCCTCGGCCGCGTCGGTCCAGGCCTCGACGAACGCTGCCTGGGCCTCCACGTTGCGCTCGATCGAGTCCGCGACCGCCTCGTTCATCTGCTCTACCATCTCGTTCCAGTCGTCCTGAATGTTGTTGCTCATGGTGTCTCCCTTGACGCTCGGTAAAATAAAACGTTGCTACGCGGCCTACGCCTCGACGGCGTCGGCGGCCTGCTGCTGGACTTGGCGGACCTGGCTCTGGACGTCCTCGACCTGTTCCTCGAGGGCCTCGAACTGCTCGGCGAGCTGCTCGGCACCCTCGACGGACTGGGCTTCGAGTTCCTCGTGGGCCTCGAGCAGCATGTCGACCTGCTCCTCGAGGGCCGCGAGGTAGTCCGAAACGAGGTCGTCGTAGGCGGCGACGCCGTCCTCGAACTCGCCGGAGAGGGCCTCGAAGGCCTCGGCGTGGTTCTCGAGCAGCAGGTCGTACTGCTCGTCGATGGCCTCGCGGACCTCGGAGACGGCGGCGTCGGCGCCGGGGACGTTCGCCTCGACGGCGTCCAGCGCGCTGTGGACGGCCTCCTGCTGGAGTTCGACGGCGCGCTGCTGGGCCGACTCCTGGGTCTCGAAGCTGTCGACCATCGCCTGGCCGAGGTTCTGCTGGAACTCGACGGTCCGCTGGAGAGCCTGCTGGCTCTGTTCGATCGACGTGCGCTGCAGTTCGAAAGTCGTGGTGATTGGGTTCGTGTAATCCATTGTTACTCACTCCTGTTGCGTTTGACCGGGAGAACGACGGTCTGAACGATATCGCCTTCCTCGATGTCGAGCGCTTCGCGCTCGGCGTCCGGGATGGACACGCGACCGCCGCTCTGGACGCGTGTTTTGAACGTCGCCATGTTCGTCATCGCACCGAGCTGATTCATGTCGGGCGTGGCTCCGAACCCGCCCATCATCTGTTCGAACAACTCCTGCTGTGTCTCGACAGCCTGCTCGCTCGTCTCCTGGAACAGCTCGAACATCGCGGGCGGCCACATCGGCCCATCGTTCTCATCGGTCATCGGTCATCCCTATCTACACCCCCGGAGTACAAAAGCGTTCCGTTCTCTACCATCTGAGACCATTCGTTACCATAATATGTCAGGAGCCCGCATGGCCGGCCATGGAGGAGGCAGACACGGGGCTCGTTCCGACCGAGACTGGGGCCAGCAACAGCACCGTGGGGAGCTGGACTGGCACGCTGGCGGGGCGCCCATCGCGGGAGGAAAGGTACTTTAATAATCCTCACCTTTTAATAGGGGGTGAAGCGAATGATGTGGGCGATGAGCTCTGAACCGGAGCGCAGTGCACTGCTGGAGACGTGGACCGAGACGTCCTCGCACGTGTTCGACAGCGTCGTCGCGGCGAATCGGGCGGCGTTCGCGGCGTTCGGTGTCGACGCCGACGGCGACGATACCGTCGAGCGCATCAGTCCGGCAGCCGATCTCCCGGAGTGGCACACACAACTGACCGCCGAGACCCCGGGGGAACTCGGAGTGGGGGACCGTTTCGAGTTCACGAAGACCATCACCGACCGGGACGTCCGGCGCTTCGCCGCCGCCAGCGGCGACACCAATCCCCTGCACCTGGACGACGAGTACGCCGAGCGGACCCGCTTCCGGGGGCGCATCGCCCACGGGACGCTGGTCGGCGGCCTCATCAGCGCCGCTCTCGCGCGCGTGCCCGGACTCGTCATCTACCTCTCACAGGACCTCGAGTTCCACAACCCCGTCCGGGTCGGCGACCGGATCACCGCCGAGTGCGAGATCGTCGAGGACCTGGGCAACAGCCAGTACCGGCTGACCACCCGTGTCGTCGACGGCGACGAGATCGCCATCGACGGCGAGGCCGTCATCATGGTCGACGACCGCCCCGACGAGGACTGACGCCACCGTCCACGTTCCGGAACGCCGTCACGTCGCGTTATGTATTTCCTACGCAGGTTTTCCTTCGAGACGCTCCGTGTTCTCCCCCGTGCAGGCACCGCTCTGTCCGTGTCGACCGCGTCGAATTGCTATCGGGCGCCGGGCGAGTGATGTGGGCCGGGGAGTGCAGTCCCGGGGTGAGAGCGTGCTCGCGCGAGTGCTGCGATCCGACGCCTGCGGTCACTTCCAGGGGTTGGGCACCAGGTCGGCCTGGACGGCCGCACCGACCTCCAGGCGGGCGTCGCTCGTCGGTGTCGCAATGCACGTCAGCACGTACCCGTCGGCGAGGTGACGCTCCTTGAGCGCGCGCGGCAGGCGCTTGTGAGCCACCTCGCCGTCGAGCAGGCGCGCCGTACAGGTGCCACACGCGCCGGTTTTGCAGCCGAAGGGCAGGCCGAGGCCGGCCGCCTCGGAAGCGCCGAGGATCGTCTCGCCGGCCGCGACGGTGAGCCGTTCGGCGCGGTCGCTGTCGCGCCACTCCAGTTCGACCTCGTGGGCCGTCACTGCCAGACGTCGCTCGTGCAGTCGCCGTCGGGCCAGCGGATCTCGTGGGCGCGGGCCGGCCCCTCGGGCATCTCGCCGAAATCGACCATGAAGTCCTCGTCTAAGCTCATCGTCCCCTTGCGGGGGTTGACGTCGGCCTTGAGCATGACCGAGCCCTTCTCGCCCTCCTCGGGGAAGAACTGGTTGTCCCACGAGGAAAACAGCGAGGTGGTCCAGTAGAGGCGCTCGCCGTCGAGCGAGAGCTGGAGCATCTGCGGGCCGGCTACGAGTTCGCGGCCCTGCACTTCCTGGATATCGCCGAAGTAGCCGCCGACGGAGAGGGTGTCGGCCTTCCGGGGATTCGACGGATCGGAGATGTCGTACATCCAGACCTCGCCGCGGATCCAGTTCGACCCGAACAGGTAGCGGTCGTCCATCGAGATGAGGATGTCCGTCACCAGCGGCGGGACCGGAATGTCCCACTCCTCGTGGTCGTGGGGTTCGAAGTCGATGACTTTCTCGGCGTGCCACTCGTCGTCCTCCTCCCAGAAGTGGAAGATGTTCGACGTGAGAGCGGCCCCGACGTAGCCGTGGGTGCCCTCGGGCGTGTGCTGGAAGCGCACTTCCAGGGGGATCTGTCCCCCCTCGCCGAGGTCGATGCTCTGCTCGACGGTGCCCTCCTCCCAGTCCCAGAAGTGCAGCGACCGACCGTACTTTCCGGCCTCGACATCCTCGAGGTCGAACCCGGGGTAGTAGGTCTGGGGCGCGGCCCACTCCGTCGAGACCATCACGTTGTGGCGAGGCTGGTACCAGAAGTCGTAGTTCATGTCGATCTCGCCCGGCGGGTCCCACCGGCCCTCGATCTCGAAGTCGTCGTTCAACTCGAGGAAGCCACCGGGGAGTTCGCCGTCGGCGTCGCCCAGCATCGAGATGAGGATCTCGCCGTCGGGGATGCAGTGAACGGTGTGGGGCGCCGAGAGGTCCTGTTCGTAGACCTCCTCGGGTTCGATCACCTTCGTGATCTCGGGGTCGCGCCGGTCCTTGGTATCGACGATGTGGATGCGCGAGGAGCGTTGCCCCGGGATGACGAGGTGCCGTCGCTCCAGGCCGCCGATGTGACACGACGACGAGCAGGCGTTCCACCCGAAGTGGTGGAGTTCGTCGCCTTTGTTGGGCATCTGGACCCGGTCGACCACCTCGCCGTACGTGTCGGAGTCGGGGTCGACGTCGACGACCGCCAGGAAGTCCGGCGCGTCGACGTCCTGGCCGACGTGCAGCCCCATCACGTAGGCTGTCTTCTCCCGCTCCGCCTGCTCGATGGCCGCCTGCGGGGTGGCGTAGCCGGGCCCCTCGACGTCGTGGTCGTGGTCGTGGTGCTCGTGTGGTTCTGCGGGATGTTCTGCGTCACTCATACATTGTAGCCAACAACTGCCGTGGTCGTCTGTGGTCGGGTTCCGGACGGTTATGCCGCTATATGTGACGCGAGCACTCGCTGTCGGGAACGCTACCGCTCGACGGTCAGCAGGGCGACCCGTTCGCGGACCAGGTCAGCGAGCGTGCCCGATGTTGCCCCGAGTTCCGTGTCGGTCACGTCGAAAAAGTCCATCACGCGCTCGCGGTCGTACGCGCCCAGCGTCTCGGCTGGGTCGAGCAGATCGCGGACCGCCGCGGCCGCACCGGCCCCGTCGCCCCCGTCGACGAGCACGACGACGGGACACTCGCCGGCGGAGACGCCCATCTCCAGGGCACGGTTGATCTGCCGGCGGCCCGCCGCGTACAGGAGGATTTCGACCGCGCGGTCGCGTGCGATGGCCTCGCCGCGGTCGATGGCCCTGTCCGCGAGGGCGAGCGCCCGTTCGAGGTGTGCGCGGTCGACGACGTAGCGGGCGTCGAAGGCCTGGACGGTCGCGTCGTGGCCGTCGGCGATGTCGTCCAGTCGTCCGAGGAAGGCATCCACGTCGTCGATGGTGGCGGTGCCCTCGACGAGGCGCATCAGAACTCACCCAGGCTCGACTGGTCGTCCGCAGTCGTCTGGTCCTCGTCGCCGTCGGCCGCGCGGTCGGGATCGGCGACGGACACGTCCTCGTCGGGGTCGACGTCGGCCATCGAGGGGTCGCGGTGACCGGCGTTCTCCAGAACGGTCTCGGCGGTCTTTGCCCGCCCACGGAGGGCGGCGAGAACGACCGACTTGTCGGCCTCGCGCAGGTCCGCCCTGGTCTCGACGCCGGCCTCGAACAGCCGACGGGCGCGCTTGCGTCCCACGCCACGGACGCCAGCGAGGTCGATCAGCTCCGACTCGACGCCGTGTTCGACCCGGATGCGGGCCTCGCGGACCGCCGGCCCGACGCCCAGCCCCAGCTCGGCGGCCAGCGACTCGGCGGCGCCGAGCAGCCACTGTGCGGTGTCGACCTTCCCGCGGATGTCGCCCGGGCCGACCCCGTACGTGTCGGTGATCTCGTCCTCGTCGCGCTCGCTCGCCCAGTCTTCGAGCAGGCGGGCGGTCTTCAGTGCCGAGAGCCAGTCCTCGAAGGCCTCCTCGAACTCCGAGGGGGCTGCCCCGAGCAACTCCTCCTCGCGCTCGTAGGCGAGCATCGTGTACTCCTCGCGGTCGCCCGACCGCAGGTACAGCTCGTACATGTCAGGGGTGCGTGCGACGAGGTGGTACAGCCCGAGTGCGGTGGGGTCTTCCCGGTCGGCGGCGTCCTCCAGTCCGTCGAGGATGGTCGCGGCGCTCATCGGGTCGAGGTAGAGCCGCGAGACGGTGTGCCCGAGGGTCGTCGCGGCGAGTTCGACGCCCTCCCCGTCGGCCTCGCGGTCGAGAAAGCCGTTGGTGTCGAGGTAGTCGATGACCCTGTCGGTGACGGCCGCCAGCTGGTCGCGCTCGACGGTCTGGATGGCATAGAGGGTCCCTTCGAGGAACTCCAGCAGGCCCGACCGCGAGCGGGCGAACCCGGACGCGACCGTCGCGAGGATGTGCGTCCGCAGCGCGGGCTCAGCGGCGAGTTTCGACCGGACCGGCTCGGGGTCGGCCCAGACGTACCGCTCGAACAGTTCGTCGAGTTCGTCGTGGCTCGAGGCGACCAGCAGCGCCTCGCCGTACGGGTCGAGTCCCGGCCGGCCGGCCCGGCCCATCATCTGGTGGACCTCCAGCACCGAGAGGGGTTGCATCCCGCCGACGGAACCGTCGTAGCGGCGCCAGTCCCGCACGACGACCCGCCGACTCGGCGTGTTCACGCCCGCAGCGAGCGTCGGCGTGGCGGAGACGACCTTCAGCAGCCGCTCGCGGAAGGCGTCCTCGACGAGCGAGCGGTGGTCGCGGGCGAGCCCGGCGTGGTGGAACGCCGCCCCCTTCTCGACGGCGTCGGCGAGGTCGTCGCTGGTGTCGGTGTCGCTGACGTCACGGATGTCGGCGGCGACCGCGGCGAGTCGGTCGCGCTCCTCGGGTGCGAGGAAGTCGGCGGTCGTCGTCGCGAGGCGCCGGGCCGCGGCCTCGGCGTTGCGCCGGGAGTTGACGAACACGAGCGACGAGCCCCCGTCTTCGAGCGTGTCGCGGACGATGGCCGCGGTCTGGTCCTCGTTGTTCCGGACGGGGACGCGGGTCTGGCTGCCGTCCTCGAGGTGGAGCGCGTCGCCATAGTGGACGCCCTTCTGTAACTCGATGGGGCGCCAGGTCGAGTCGACGAGGTCAGCGTCGAGCCACGCGGCGAGTTCCTCCGCGTTGCCGATGGTCGCCGACAGCGCCACCGTCTGCAACCCGGGATTGAGCGACCGGAGTTTGGCGAGGGTCACCTCCAGGGTGGGGCCGCGCTCGGCGTCGTCGACGAGGTGGACCTCGTCGGCCACGACACACGTGAGGTCGTCGAGCCAGGCGGCGTCGTTGCGCACGAGCGAGTCGACCTTCTCGCTGGTGGCGACGATCACGTCCTTGTCGGCGAGCCACCCGCCGTCGGACTCGTAGTTGCCCGTCGAGACGCCCACGTCGACGCCGTAGGCCTCGTACTCCTCGAATTCGGCGCGTTTCTCGCTTGCGAGCGCCCGGAGGGGCACGATGTAGAGGGCCTTCCCACCCCGCTCGACGCTCGCGAGCATCGCCATCGCGGCCACGAGCGTCTTGCCGCTGGCGGTGGGGACGCTCGCGACGAGGCTCTCGCCCCCGGTGACGCCGCGCTCGACGGCCGCGACCTGGGGCGGATACAGTTCCTCGATCCCCTCCCCGCGCAGGTGGTCGGGCAGCCACTCGGGCACGCCCGGAATGTCCGCGACGTCCATTATCCGGCCGTGGGGCGTCCCGCGGTTTAAACGTTCGTTCGCGGGCCCGACGAACGGCCGCGAATCCGCCGGAGGGCGCCCACAAAGTTCATAGTTGCGGACTAACTGAAACGGATGAGAACCGGGACCGGAGTCATGGGATTGCTCGATTACTTCGAACCGCACGTCTGGCTGCTCCTGTTCGTGTTGCTGGGCGTCGCAGCCGTGCCATTCTTTCTGCCCCCGTCGATCGGACTCGCGGCCGGCCTCACGATCGAACAGTACATCCTCCTCGTCGGGGCGGTCGAACTGGCCGCGGCGCTGGGCATCGCGGCCATCGTGATCTCACACCGCGACCCGGATCCCGAGGCCGACGGCGACGACTGGAAGTACGACCCCTAGAACCGCCGCAGTCCCCGCGTCTGCCCGGCCGAAACACCGGCAGGGCGGCCCTGGCGCTAGCGCCCACAACACCCATGTCTTTTGTCCCTCCGCGCCCCACTGCAGGTATGCGAATCGAGTTCGACCGCGACACCTGCATCGGGATGTTCCAGTGTGTCGCAGAGTGGGACGCCTTCGAGAAAGACGAGGACGCCGGCAAGGCAGTCCTGGCAGACAGCGAGGAGGTCGAGACGGACCTGTTCGCCCGCGAGGTGCCCGACGACGCCGAGTTCGACGCCAAGTTCGCGGCGCGGACCTGTCCCGTGGACGCCATCACCGTCTACGACGACGACGGCGAGCAACTGGTGCCCTGATGGAGGTCGCACTCGTCACCGTGGGGGAGGAACTCCTCGCGGGTGACACCGCCAACACGAACGGGACGTGGCTGGCCGAACAGCTGACCGATCGGGGCGTCTCGGTCCGGCGGCTGCTCGTGCTCCCGGACGACCGGGCGACCATCGCCGCCCACGTCCGCGAGTACGCCGACAGCTTCGACGCCGTGATCGTCACCGGCGGCATCGGCGGCACGCCCGACGACGTGACGATGGAGGCCGTCGCGGACGCCTTCGACCGCGGGATGGCCGTCAGCGACCTCGCACTCGCGGACGTCGAAGAGCACCTGGCCGATCTCGAAGGTGCGATCCCGGACCTGGACGTCGACGCCGAGGCGGAAGCGTCGATCCCCGAGGGAGGTCGGCCGCTGCTCAACAGCGAGGGGCTCGCGCCTGGCTGTGTCGTCGAGAACGTCTACGTCCTGCCCGGTATCCCCGGGGAGATGAAGGCGATGTTTCACGACGTGAGTGGTGCCTTCGAGGGTAGCCAGGTCTCTCGGACCCTCTACACGGTCCAGCCGGAGGCGAACATCGTCCCGGCGCTCGCCGAGGCCCGCGAGCGGTTCGACGTTCGTGTGGGCTGTTATCCCGACCGGGACGCCGGGCACAACCGGCTGAAACTCTCCGGGGGTGACGCCGAGGGCGTGGACGCGGCCGCCGAGTATCTCCTCGAGACCACCGAGGCCAGCGAGACGCCCGTCGAACGGGACTGGGACCCCGAGGACGCCGGCGTGACGGACGCGAACTGAGACGGACTGCTGTAACTGTTTTCGAGGACGACCGCACGCTGTCGCGCGATCAGTCCGGTACTGAATTGCGGCAGTCCGTATGAGAGGGGGTATCGTCGCCGACCCGGGTCCAGGTGGTCACGGGTCGTCATTCTCGCGGGAAGCACCTGTGGCGTCCTCGGGGAATCCAGACGCGCGGAGTGGCAAATTCGGCGGTGAAGAGGGTGATTTAAACCCGTGTGGATGCGAACAAACAAATATGCGGCGACGCAGGTACCTCAAGGCGATCGCAGCGAGTACAGCAACCGTCGGACTCGCCGGCTGTGGTGGCGACGGCGGCGGCAGCGACGGCGAAGACGGCGGCAGTGACGGTGGTGGCGGAAGCGACGGGGAGGACGGTGGCGACATGGAAGACGGCGGTGATGGAAGCGACGGGGAGGACGGTGGCGACATGGAAGACGGCGGTGACGAGAACCCCTACGGTCTCGAGAACGGGGTCGTCACCATCGGGTCGGACATCCCCTACAAACCCTTCGAGTACCGCACCGAGGACGGCGAACTCACCGGCTTCGACCCGGACATGGCCCAGGCCATCTTCCAAGAAGAGATGGGGCTGGACTACGAGTTCCAGAAGACCGCCTGGGACGGCATCATCGCGTCGCTGAACAACGGCAACTTCAGGGTCATCATGAGCGCGATGACGATCAACGACGAGCGCGACGAGCGGGTCGATTTCTCGGACCCGTACTTCACGGCCTACCAGACGGTCGCAATCCTCGAGAACAGCGACATCTCCTCGAAGGAGGACCTCAAGGGCAAGGCCGTCGGCGTCCAGAAGGGGACGACCGGCGAGGGCGCAGCCGAGCAACTCAAAGAGGAGTTCGGCGGCGACCTCGAAATCCAGAGCTACGACCAGATCACGGGCGCGTTCGACGCGCTTATCAACGGCCAGGTGGCGGCAGTCGTCAACGACAACACCGTCAACGCCCAGTTCGCCAACGATCAGGACGCGGTCGTCATGCTCGAAGGCGAGGGCGCGGCGGCGGAGGCAGGACAGGATGCCCCACCGTATCTCACGCTGACCGTCGAGAACTACGGCATCGCGTTCCGCGAGGACGACGACGAGTTCCTCGAAGCGGTCAACGAGGCGCTCGCCGCAGTCAAGGAGTCGGGGCGGTACGACGAGATCTACAGCAAGTACTTCGCCGGGTAAGTCGCGGTATCGGCCCCCGTCCCCGAGCGGGATTGCTCAACACTTAACACCGATCCGACTTACGTGAGAGGCATGTCGGACGCGTACTCCGAAGAGAGCACGGGCGAGGGCCCGGACTTCCTCGATGACGACGCAGTCGTCAGGCGCATCGGCGAGTTGATTGCCGGACTGTTCACGCTGTCGGTACTGGGCTTTCTCGCGTGGATTCTCGCCACGCAGGTCGACTACCGGCTGTTGCGGTCCGTGTTCCCCCGCTTCGTCGAGGCGTTCAGGCTCGTCGTGTTCATCGTCGTCGTCTCCAGCGTGGCCTCCGTGTCGCTGGGGACGCTCATGGGGCTGGCCCGGATCTCCTCCTCGCCGCTGACGGGCCGGATCGCCAAGGGCTACGTCGAGTTCTTCCGCGGGACGCCCCTGCTCTTCCAGCTGTTCGTCATCTTCTTCGGCATCCCGCGGCTGTGGCCCCCGGGGCAGTTCCCCATCGGCGACTGGCGGGTGCCCGCGGCCATCATCGGGCTGACGCTGAACCACATCGCCTACGTCGCCGAGGCTGTCCGTGGCGGGGTCGGCGCGGTCGAGGACGGCCAGCTCGAGGCGGCCCGATCGCTGGGGATGTCCAAGGTGCAGGCGATGCGGAAGATCGTTCTCCCGCAGGCCTGGCGCAACGCCCTCCCCGCCATCGGCAACGACCAGATCATCCTCGTCAAGGACACCTCACTGCTGACCGTCATCGCCATCCCGGAGATCATGAGCGTCTTCCGGAACATCAACAGCAACCAGCTCGATCCCTGGACGCCGCTGGTCTGGGTCTGTCTGTTCTACCTCCTGGTGACGATGTCGATGAGCCTCGCGGTGAGCATCCTCGAACGCCGCGCCGACTGGTCGGCCGACGACGAGGTCGGCGGGCTGCGCGGACTCCTGAGTTCGATCGGCAAGGGCCTCGGGAGGCGGTTATGAGTTCGGGCAGCCACGCCCTCGTCGAGTTCGAGGGCGTCAACAAGTACTTCGGCGACGTGCACGTCCTCAAGGACGTCACCCTCGAAGTGGAGCGCCAAGAGGTGGCCGTCGTCATCGGCCCCTCGGGGTCGGGCAAGTCGACGCTGTTGCGGTGTACGAACCGCCTGGAGGAGATCCAGAGCGGCGAGATCCGCCTCGGCGGGGACGCCATCTCCGCCCCCGACGCCGACGTCAACCGCCTGCGCCAGCGGGTCGGGATGGTCTTCCAGTCGTTCAACCTCTTTCCCCACATGACCGCCATCGAGAACATCATGATCGGGCCGACCGAGGTCAAGGGTGTCCCCGAGGCACAGGCCCGCGAGCGCGCCGAGTCGCTGCTCGACGATGTGGGGCTGGACAACCAGGCCGACTCCTACCCGCACGAACTCTCCGGCGGGCAACAACAGCGGGTCGCAATCGCGCGAGCGCTCGCGATGGACCCCGAAGTGATGCTGTTCGACGAGGTGACCAGCGCGCTCGACCCCGAACTCGTGGGGGAGGTGCTCGACGTGATGCGCGACCTCGCCGAAGAGGGGATGACGATGCTCGTCGTCACCCACGAGATGGGCTTCGCCCGCGAGGTCGGCGACACCATCACCCTGATGTCCGACGGCCGGATCGCCGAACGGACGCCGGCCGACCAGTTCTTCGACCAGCCGCGGACCGACCGCGGCAAGGAGTTTCTCAGGCGCCTGCTGTGAGGCGTTGCCGTCCCCGCTCGCCGGCCCCGCGTGCCCGGAGACGTGCCTCCACAGATGAACAACTCTTATGTTCGCCCCCGAACGGTGGGTGGTATGGTATCCCACGAAGGTACCGGAACGAGTCGGCGATCGTACGTCAAGGGCGCGGGCGCGGCGTCGTTCGTGGCGCTGACTGGCCTCGCCGGCTGTAGCGGCGACGGCGGCGACGGCGGCGGGGACGGCGACAGCGATGGCGGGAGCGGCAGCGATGGCGACAGCGACGGCGGGGACGGCGACAGCGACGGCGGCTCCTCGGGCAACGCCAACCAGAACACCATGACTCTCCAGGCCAACTCCCCGGCACAGGAGGGGTCGGTCCACGGCGACGTGGCGGCCTGGATCGGCGACATCGTCTCCGAGCGCACCGACGGCGCCGTCGAGGTCGAGGCCTTCAGCGGCTCCGAACTCGGCGGCCAGGCCCAGTCGATCCAGGACATCTCCTCGGGGGCGCTCGACATGTACGTCATTCCCTACGCCCTGACGGCCATCGTCGACATGCAGGAGGCCCAGGTGTTCGACGCCCCCTACATGTATGACCCCGACAACCCCTACGAGGATATCTACGAGAAGACCGACCCACAGGATTCCGAGCCAGCGCGGGAAGTCATCGAGAACCTGGCCGAACAGGCCGACATCCGCTCGCTGGGGGCAGTGGCCCAGGGTACCCGCCGGGTGTCGCTGACGGTTCCCGAGGGAACCGAACCGCCGCGGAACCCGGAGATGCTCTCGAACTACACCATGCGTGCGGTCCCGATCTCGATGTACGCCGAGGCCCTGAAGGGACTCGGTGCCGAGACGACCAACATCGACGCCTCGGAGATCATTCAGGCGCTGGCGACGGGCAGCGTCGACGGCCAGGAGAACCCCTACAACATCATCAAGAACTTCCAGATCTACGAGGAGCAGACCCACATCATCGAGACCGACCACATGCACGTCCCGCTGGCCATCCTCATGCACGAGGGCGTCTTCCAGGACCTCTCCGATAGCCAGCAACAGGCCTTCTTCGACGCCGTCCGCGAGGTCCAGCCGCGGGCGCGAGAGCAGTTGCTGAACGAGCTAGAGAGCATCAAGCAGTTCCTGCGGGACGAGGGACTCACCATCGTCACACCCGAGGAAATCGACTACGACGCATACCGCTCCTCGACCCGGGCGCGCATCCGCGACCAGTTCCCCGACCTGCTGGACACCATCGAATCGCTCGCACACGACGATTACCAGCCCTGACTCAGCCTTATAAGAGTCGACCGAATGGGCAAATATTATAACGAAGCGAAAACCCTCGCGTGGTATGGCAGAGGACAACGAGGCGAGCACGTACCGGCGGACGTACATCAAGGGCGCGGGCGCGGCGTCGTTCGTGGCGCTGACTGGCCTCGCCGGCTGTAGCGGCGACGGCGGGGACGGCGGCGGGGACGGCGACAGCGATGGCGGGGACGGCGACAGCGACGGCGGGGACGGCGACAGCGACGGCGGCTCCTCGGGCAACGCCAACCAGAACACCATGACTCTCCAGGCCAACTCCCCGGCAGCCGAGGAGTCGGTCCACGGGGACGTGGCGGCCTGGATCGGCGACATCGTCTCCGAGCGCACCGACGGTGCCGTCGAGGTCGAGGCCTTCCGCAACTCCGAACTCGGCGGCCAGGCCCAGTCCGTCCAGGACGTCTCCTCGGGGGCGCTCGACATGTACGTCATTCCCTACGCGCTGACGGCCATCGTCGACATGCAGGAGGCCCAGGTGTTCGACACACCCTACATGTACGACCCCGACAACCCCTACGAGGACATCTACGAGAAGACCGACCCC
>JAHENO010000166.1 GCA_018609945.1 Haloarculaceae archaeon
CCGGCCTCGCGCAGGGAGTCGAACAGCCGCCCGAGCTGGTCGTCCATGTGTCTGATCTCGGCGTCGTAGAGGCCACTGATCGCCTCCCACTCCTCGTCGTCGGCCGTCTCGGCACCGCAGTTGAACGCCGTCGGATCCTGGATGACGTCGCTCGAATCGACGCCCGGCGCGAACTGCTCCGCGTACTCCGCGGGCGGGTGGTAGGGCTGGTGGGCGTCCATGAGGTTGATGAACGCGAAGAAGTCCTCGCCGTTCTCGACAGCGTCCCCGACGAACTCGATGGTACGGTCGACGACTGCCGGCGTCTTGGAGTCCTCGCCCTCGCCGGAGGCGAGTCGGGTGTGGATAGCCGCGCCGACGGCCACGAGGCTGTCTGCCAGCCCGCGCAGGCGGTCGCTGTCGTTCATCGCCTTCCAGGCGCGGGCCAGCGGCCCCGAGAGGAAGTCGCCGGGCATCACCTTGAAGAAGTTGTCCCGGGCGTCGAAGCCGTCGGTCAACCGAGTGTAGGGCGTGATCCAGGCGTTCGAGGAGTAACAGCACGTCGCGTAGCCCGCCGGCGACAGCGTCTCGGCCAGCGTCGTCGCGTCCTCCAGGTAGGGGTCCTCCTGGGTTGCGCCGTGTTCGCTCGGGTACAGCCCGGTGAACATCGACGCGTGAGCCGGCAGCGTCCACGGCGCGGGCGTGACAGCCTCCTCGTAAATCCGGGCCTCGTCCGCGAACGTCTCGAGCGTCGGCGAGGTGGGCCGGTCGTGGCCGTAGACGGAGAGGTGGTCCTTCCGGACTGTATCGAGCACGACGAAGAGAACGCTGGGGCGGCCATCGGTCATACTACACCGCATCGCCCGACGGAATAAATGCGTTTAGAAGGGCGCTTCCGGTCCCTCGTCGTCCTCGATGTCCCCGCCGCGGTTCTCGTCCGGGAACGAGGGACTCATGCCGGCGCCGCCGGACATCCCCTCGTTGCCGCCCATGCCGGTCGAGGCGTGGACCGTGTCGATCTCGGGAATCTCCTTCGTCATGCGCGTCTTGATCGCCTGGATGGTCATCGGGGAGATGCCACAGCCCGAACAGGCGCCCCCGAGCTGGATCGTCACGCTGCCCTCCTCGCGGTCGAGGTTCTGGATGGCGGCACTCCCGCCGTGCATCTGGATCTGCGGGAAGTTCCGCCGCAGGAAGTTCGTGATCCGCTCGCGCAGTTCGTCCTCCGGGTTCTCCGTTTCGGTGCTCATACGCCCCGTTGTCGGCCGGTGGGCTTAGACCTTTGGACTCGCCCACCCGCACCGGCACCCGCGATCACTCGAAACCGAACACGTCGCGCAGTTGCGCTTCGATCTCCTCGACGTACCGCTCCAGGACCGCCTCGGCCTTCTCCCCGTCGACGACCACACCGGTGAGCTTCCCGGTGGGATCCGGCGGTAGGTCGATCCGGAACTGCCCGTCGCCCTCGTAGAATGGCTCGCTCTCGGCGAGCACCTGCTGGTCGATGGCGTGGACCAGTTCCGAGTCGTAGGCGTCGTTCATCGTCTCGAAGGCCTGCCGGTAGGCACGCTGGAGCTCCGGGAAGTAGTGCTCGTACTTGTCCTCGAACTTCTCGGGGTCGAAGTCGGTCATCGTCTGTCACCGGGACGCGACGCGAAAAGGGCTTACCGTTTTTCATCCTCGACGGAATCCGTTCCGTCGGCGACGGAGCGCCAACTGGTGGCCCGCATTTGCTGTAGCCGCATGTGGTTTATCAGAGGCCGGGTGCCGCCGCTGGCGTCCCTGGCGATTCTCACCCCGTGGCAGAGACACCCCACTGCTACAGGTGGAGAATGCCCGCACGGCCGACGGACTCTCGACGGGAGACGGTGGTTCGAAGCCGACCCCAATAGACTCCGGAACGATCGTGCCCGGCACTGTCCGGTATATATCCATCCGGAGGGAAAATAGACGCGACTCTTCCGAGCGGTCCCGACCAGATACTTCACCGCCTCACGGAGCGTCCCACCCCGGCTTGGCGCGAGACCGCTCGGGGACTGAGCACGTACGTGGAATACTCCGACGATTCCTCCACGGCCGAGCGCGGGGCGGTCGGCGGAGACGCGGTGACCGCGGCGTCTTCTCGCTCTGTTTGTCCGGGAGAGACGATCTCTCCGCCGAACACGCCGCGAAGTCGCGACGGTGATGGGGTAGAGGTGACGTCGAGCGAGAGGATCACCGCCGCCCGCCCCGGGCGTGCCGAGCGACCCGGCGCCGTGCCGATCGAGCGTCAGGACGACGGCGAGGTCCACGAGCAACACGACGTCGAATACGTCGCCCGGTTGCATCCGATCCAACCCCGGGGCCGACCAGCAAATGCTTTTCTGGGGTCGGCCTGGTTCCGCTTCGCTTTCTGTTCGCACACAGTTCTTGTTCCCATACCGCCGTCTTCGGACGCGTCGGCACCTCACTCTGGCGTTGGTGGCGCGAGTGATCGCTGCTCTCCTGTCTTTCCGATAAACTCCATGTCGATACACGAAATCAGTTTAGCTGTTCGGCGACGATGGCGTCGGCCTCGCTGACGAACGCCTGCTCCCGGCCGGCCGGGATGGTGGCGCCCGCGGCCACGTCGTGGCCGCCGCCGTCGCCGCCGACCGCGCGGGCGGCCCCGCCCATCACCGCCGAGAGGTCGAGGCCGCGGCCGACGAGGCGGGCGGTCCCGCGGGCCGACACCTTGGTTTCCTCGTCGGATTTCCTGGCGAAGGCCACGATCGGTCGCTCGGGGTCGACGCCATCCACGCCGAGTGCCATCCCGGCGACGATGCCGACGATGGTTTCGCGGATCTCGTCGCCGGCGTCGAAGTACTGGAGGTGGTCGGTCCGCTCGACGCCCATCGACTGCACGAGGTCGAGCCCCTCCGAGAGGTTGCGCCGGTGGTTCTCCAGCAGACGGCGGGCACGTGCGAGTGCCTCCTCGCGGTCGCCCAGACAGACTGCCAGGCCCACGTCGGCCCGCTCGTAGCGTGCCGTCGCGTTCAGCAGGGTCGAGAACTCGCTGGCGTCGCGCAACTCCGTCCCCGGCTGTTCGCGCTCGAGCGTGTAGGTCGTCCCGACGAGGCTGTCGACCTTCCCCGCGGGAACGCCCCGCTCGAGCGCCCGCTGGACGAGCGCGCTGGCGACTGTCTGTCGTTCGCCGTCCGAGAGGTCGATCCAGCGGCGCCACTCTCCGTCCGTGCGCAACTCCACGTCTAGCTCCGAGAGGAAGGCCACGGCGCCGGACTCGTCGTTGGAGATGCCCGGGATGCGGACCTCGCTCGCGTACTCCAGGAGCTTCGGGAGCGGACGCGTCTGCGTGCCGTACAGCGCGAGGTCGGTCCGCTCGGCGAGCACGCCGGCCGCGACCCCCTCCTCGACGATGGCGCGGTTGGCGCCGACGAGTTCGCCGCCCACTGCCTGCATGTCGCCCACTGCGCCCACCACCGCGAGCGCGGCGAGGTCGCGGTTGTCGACCGCAGGCGACGAGTCGCCAGCGTCACTCGGACCCTCGTCGGTGACCGCCGCCAGCGCCCGCGCGAGGAGGTACGCCGCGCCGGCCCCCGAGAGTTCCGAGGCGCCGTCGATCCCCTCGAGCAACGGGTTGAGGTGGTACTCGGTGGTCGCGTCGGCGGGCTGGTGGTGGTCGGCGATCACGGGCTCGAAGTCGCCGGCGCGCTCGTGGGCAGCGATGTAATCGAGCTGGCCGCTGCCGAAATCGGTGAAGAGGACCGTCTCCTGGCGGCAAGCCGCGATCGAGGCGATCTCCGCCTCGTCGAGTTGGTTCTTGAAGACGACCTCGAAGGGGATGTTCGCCCGCTCCAGGGCGGTCGCCGCGATTGCCGCGCTCGTGAGCCCGTCGGCGTCGATGTGCGAGGCCAGGAGCACCTCGTCGGCCTCGGTCAGCCACCGGGCACATGCGCGGGCGCGCTCGTCCAGTTCCGGCACCGGTCCCATCGCGCCCGGATAGGTGCGTGTTCGGACTTAAACTTGCGGTCCGCTCAGGCGGGGGCTTTCTTGCTGGTCACATCCCCTGTCGCCCCTATCTAGACACTGTCAGCCATCCTCGAGCGCCGTGACAGTCCGGCGGGCGAGCCGCTCGAAGTCGGCATCCGCGGGGACGACGTCCACCTCGATGCCGGCCTCGCTGGCGGTCTCGGCGGTCGGCGTGCCGATGGCCCCGACGACGGCGTCCGCCAGTCCCGCAAGCGCCCCTTCCCGGACACCGCGCTCGGCGGCCGCGTCGAGGAAGTTCTCGACGGTCAGCGACGAGGTAAAGAGCGCGGCGTCGAGGGCACCGTCCGCAGCCAGCTCCGCGGAATCGCCGGCTCCATGGGGGCGGACCAGCCGGTAGAGGACCGTCTCGTGGACGTACGCACCGGCCGCGTCCAGGCCATCCAGCAGGACCGCCGAGCCGTGGTCGCTCCGCGCCACCTCGACGCGGGCGCCCCCGACTTCGCCGTCGAGGCGGTCGACCAGTCCCTGCGAGGAGAACTCCGCCGGGACGACGTCAACGGCGTACCCCACCTCGCGGAGCGCGTCGGCAGTCGACGCGCCGATGGCACAGACCGTCGCGCTCCCCGGCTCCCAGCCCGCCGCGGCTGCGAGTTCGGCGCCCGTCTTGCTCGTCAGTATTGCGTAGTCGGCGTCCTCGCGGGGGCTCGCGCCGGTCGGTTCGACGGCGAGCATCGGATCGGCCACCGGGTCTGTGCCGAACGCCTCCAGCGTCTCGACGGCGTCGGACAGCCGGTCGTCCGCCGGGCGAAAGACCGCGACCCGCGGCCGGTCGCCGTCCGCTCTCGGCGGTCGATCGCCCTCCGCTCGTGGCCGGGTCGTTTCCCTGTCAGCGCCGTCGCCACTCATTGTCGTTTTGCGCCGTCGGGCTGGTCGCGTTTCGCCTCCTCGACGAGCTCCGCGGCCCCGCGGTCGGCGAGGTCGGCCGCGAAGGCTCGGGCCGCCTCGGCGTGGCGCTCGACGGGGAGCTCCCGCGTGGCAGTGACCGTCCGGCCCGCGTCCTGTGCGAGCACGCTGACCGCAGCCAGGACGACCTCGCCCTGCAGGCGCGCGTGGACACCCATCGGTGCCACACACCCCCCGCCGAGTTCCGCGAGCACCGTCCGCTCGACGGTCACCGCGACGCGCGTCGGCGGATGGTCGAGTATCTCGTGGAACTGCTCGGCCAGCTCGCCGTCGACTGCCGTCACCGCGAGCGCCCCCTGGCCCGGCGCGGGAACGAACTCCGTCGGGTCGAGCCGGACGTGGGGAACGTGGTGGTCGAGCCCGCTCCGGGTCACGCCCGCCTCCGCCAGAACGATGGCGTCGTACTCGGCGTCGACCTCGCGTTCGAGTGCACGGCGCTCTATCTCCGCGAGGTCGTCGAACCACTCCTCGACGGTTCGCTCGTACTCGGCCCCCTCGGTGTCGTCCTCCCGTGCCCCCTCGTCTTTACCCTTCCCGTCACCGTTTTCGTCGGTGTCGTCCGTCGTCCCGTCAGCGGCTTCGAGTCGCGCCTCGTGTTCCCGCTGGAGGACAGGTGCGAGGAGTTTCTCGACGCGGGTGTCGACGTTGCCCCGGAGGCCCTCGACCTCGAGGTCCGGCCGGGCGGCGAGCACCTGGGCGCGGCGCCGGAGGCTGGAGGTCCCGACCGTCGCGCCGTCGGGAAGCTCGTCTAGCCCGCGTCCGTCGGGCGTGACCAGCAGATCCGCGGCGGGCCCCCGTTCGGGGATGCCGGCCACGACCAGCTCGTCGGGCTGGTCGGTCGGGACGTCCTTCATCGAGTGGACGGCGGCGTCTATCTCCCCCGAGAGCACCTTCTCGTCGAGCGCGCGGACGAACGCCCCCGTGGTCCCGAGCCGGTGGATGAGTTCGTCCCGGAGCTGGTCGCCGCGGGTCTCCACCTCGACGAGTTCGACCGACAGCCGGCGGCGTTCCAGGATCTCCTTGACCGTGGCGGCCTGGCGCAACGCCAGGTCCGATCCCCGGGTGCCGACGCGCACTGTGCGGCCGCGGTCACTCATTACTGTCCCTGGACGGTCCGCAGTGAAAAGCACACCACTTCTCGCTCGCTTCGTCGTGTGGTCTCCCGTCCGTGCTAGCCGTCGGTACGGCCATCGCGGCTGTCGGGTCCGCGGCGCCACCCGGTCACGCGCGACTGGGTGTGTTCGGGGAACACCTCGCGGACCCGCTCGCGGCCGCGTTCGCGAGCCAGCAGTGCGCGGAGTTCGCCCTCGTAGTCCCCCGTCTCGATGTCCTCGCTCGGGCCGCGTTCGACGGCCAGGTGCGTTGCCGCGAGCGCGTCGATTGCGCCCCGTCCCACGCCGGAAAGGGGCGCGAGGTGGGAAACGCCGTGGCGGTCCTCGATACTCCGTGCGAGCGAGCGGTCGACGGTGGGGACGCGGTCGTCGCGCCGGGTAGCGTCCGCGACCGCCTCGAAGTCCAGCCCGGCGGCCCGTTCGAGGGCGTGTTCGTGGACCCGCTGGATGCCCGCCCGCGGGTAGCCGTCGGCGTCCATCCGGTCGACGGCCTCACGGGCCACCTCGACGTCGAGGTCGACCCGCCGGAAGGGAAAGCCGAGCGCGTC
>JAHENO010000167.1 GCA_018609945.1 Haloarculaceae archaeon
GGCATCTCGATGGTCTTCCAGAACATCGCGCTGTTCCCGCACATGGACGTCTACGACAACATCTCCTTCGGGCTCCGGTTGCGCAAGTACGACCAGGAGGAGATCGACGAGCGCGTCCAGAAGGCCGCGGACGTCGTTCAACTGGGCGGAATGATGGACCGGATGCCCGAGGAGATGTCCGGCGGCCAGCGCCAGCGTGTCGCCATCGCGCGGGCCATCGTCCGGGAACCCGAGGTGTTCCTGATGGACGAGCCGCTGGCGAACCTCGACGCCGAACTGCGGGTCCACATGCGGACCCAGCTGCAGCGCCTGCACCGGGAACTGGACACGACCATCGTCTACGTCACCCACGACCAGGCCCAGGCGATGACGATGTCGGACCGCATCGTGGTCGTCAACGACGGCCACCTCATGCAGGTCGACCCGCCGCTTACGTGTTACAACGAGCCCGACAACCTCTTCGTCGCCGGCTTCATCGGCTCGCCGGCGATGAACTTCGTCGAGGGGCAGGCCACCGAGGACGGCTTCACCTCCACGTACATGGACACGCCCTTCGATCCGACCAACTACGGTATCGAGCCCGGCCAGAACCTGACGATGGGTATCCGGCCGGAGGACGTCTACCTCGAACGGGACACGCACCTGGCCGAAGAGCCCAGCCGGACCTACGAGGCCGTGGTCGACGTCCTCGAGCCGATGGGCGACGAGATCTTCGCCTACCTGCTGCTGGACGAGGACGTCGAGGCCAGCGCCGAGGGTCGTGGCGAGGGACAACTCCTCATCAGCCTGGATCCCGATACCGTCATCGCCCCCGGCGACGACATCGAAATCGTCATCGACCGGAGTGACGTTCACCTCTTCGACACCGACACCGGTCAGGCAATCACACACGACATCCTCGAGTGAGGTCGCATCGACGCTGACCCGTCTTTCGTCGCTTCGCTCACCGCATCCGATAGATCGCAGCCTCGTATGGCCGCAACTCGACTGTGGACGGGTCCCCAGCCGCCCCGTCCAGATTGGCCAGGACGACCTCGGCGTCGAACGCGGCCAGGCCATCACCGCGGGGGTCCGCCCGGAGAACGCCTTCCTGGAACGGGACAGTCAGAAAGCGGCCGACCCCACCGAGCCGATGGACGCGATCGTGGACGTCCTCGAACCGATGGGCGACGAGGTGTTCGCCTACATGCTGCTCGGCAAGGACGTCGAGGCCAGCCCCGAGGGCCGGGGCGAGGGCCAACTGCTCATGAGTCTCTCGCCCGATACTGTCATCGGCGAGGGCGAGGAAGTGCGGATCGTCCTCGATCGCTCGAAGATCCACCTCTTCGACACTGACTCCGGCCAGGCGATCACACACGGCATCGTCTGACATCCTCCCGCGACTGAACTCGTGAGCTCTCTCGCTGTCTTCCGTGTAGTTGCCGGCGGAACGGTCCGAACGGTGGGAGGACAGTGACTCCCGAGTCCGCGACGATGGACACGGGCGTCCCGAGGGGAGGGGCAGCCGTGTTGGGAGCCAAGAGTTATTTTCGGTATCGGCGTACGTGTGTCACATGTCTATGGCGATCGGCCACTTTGCGTTCGGGGCGGCGATGACGACGCTCCTCGTGACGGTTCTCGTCCCGACCGTCCGATATCCCCGGACGTTCGTCTTAGTGGGCGGTGGCTGGGCGATGGTCCCCGACTTTCACTGGATAAGTCCGGTCGCCAACCAGCAACTCCGCGCCATCCACCAGACGTCGCTGTGGACGGACCTCTTCTGGTTCCACCGGACGCTGGACCGGATCGACCCGACCGACTCGAAGTCGATAGCCGCGGTGCTGCTCGCGTTTTTCATCCTCGCGACGGCCGTTGCGGAACGCCGGGGCTATCGCACCCCTGCGATGGTTGCCTCTGCCTACGAGTCGTACCTGGACACCGAGTCAGGCAATGATCGTGCCTGAGCCGAGGGGGTGCGCAATCCCGCATTTTCAGTCCGATCTTCGAGATCGGGGCCAGCGGCGGGCAGCCGGCGAACCGATGCCGGTCGGGTCGCTGGATCAATCCGAGAAGAGGCTCGTGTGGACGGGCGCGAACTCGTCGCCGAGGTCCTCGCGGTCGCCGGCAGTGTCTGTGAGTGCGGTGCTGTCGACGCCGTCGGCGAGGAAACCGGACAGCGGCGGGCCGACGTTCTCGGGTTCGACGAGGAACGCGTCGTGGCCGTGGTCGGAGTCGACGACGTGGTGAGCGACCGACGCCCCCGCCTCCCGGAGGGCCTCGGCGATGTCCTCGGACTGGGCGGGCGTGAAGTGCCAGTCGGCGGTGAAGGACATCACCAGCGCCTCGCCGTCGAAGGCTGCGAGGGCGGCGGCGTCGGATTCGAACCCCGCCGAGAGGTCGTAGTTGTCCATCGCCCGCGTCAGATAGAGGTAGGAGTTGGCGTCGAACCGGTCGACGAACTTCTCGGCCTGGTAGTCGAGGTACGACTCGACGTCCCGGTACGGGAAGAAGTCCGCCGCAGGGTCGGACGGGAACGCCCGGACGGCGTCCCGGCCGGCCGACCGGCGGCCGAACTTGCGTTCCATCGAGGCCTTCGAGAGGTACATCACGTGGCCGATCTGGCGGGCCAGCGCCAGCCCGTCGGCCGGCGGGTCGTCCCCGTAGTAGTCCCCGCCCTGCCAGTTCGGGTCGGTGGTGATCGCCCGGCGTGCGATGGCGTCGAGTGCGAGACACTGCGGGTCCATCCGCGGCGCCGCCGCAATCGGCATGAGTTTCTCGACGTGGTCGGGGTGCTGTTTGGCCCACTCGAGGACGTTCATCCCGCCGACGCTGCCGCCGGTGACCGCGTGCAGGTGCGGGACGCCCAGCTCGTCGAGCAGGCGGCGCTGGCACTCCGTCCAGTCGGTGACGGTCACCGCGGGGAAGTCGGTCCCGTAGGGCTCGCCAGTCTCCGGATTCGTCGATGGCGGCCCAGTCGTGCCGTAACACGAGCCGGGGACGTTCGCACAGACGACGTAGTACTCGTTGGTGTCGATGGCCTTCCCGGGGCCGACGATGTCGTTCCACCAGGCGCGGGCCTGGCCTGCCGTCTCCTCGTCCCTGCCCGCCCCGGCGACGTGCTGGCTGCCCGTCAGCGCGTGACACACGAGGACGGCGTTGTCTCCGGTGAACTCGCCGTAGGCCTCGTAGGCGACCTCCATCTCGGGGATGGTGCGACCACACTGGAACTCGAAGCTCCCCAGGGAGACGCTGCCGTGGTCGACGTTCATGGGTCGGCCTCCGTCCGTGCCTGCGCGATGGCGCGCTCGAGGTCCGCCACGATGTCCGCGGGGTCCTCGATGCCGACCGACAGCCGAACCAGATCGGGTGTCACGCCCGAGGCGCGCTGCTCGTCCTCGGAGAGCTGTGCGTGCGTGGTGCTCGCGGGATGGGTGACGAGCGTCTTCGCGTCGCCGATGTTGGCGAGAAACTGCGCGAGGTCGGTCGCCTCGCACAGCGCCTTTCCGGCCGCGTACCCCCCTTCCAGGCCGAACGTGACCATGCCGCCGTAGCCGCCATCCAGGTACTCGCTGGCAGTGTCGTGGGTCTCGTGGGACTCCAGCCCGGGATAGGTCACCCACGCGACCTCGGGATGGTCCGCCAGGAACTGTGCGACGCGGGCGGCGTTCGAACAGTGTCGCTCCATCCGGAGCGCGAGCGTCTCGGCGCCCTGCATCGTCACCCAGGCGTCGAATGGCTTCTGGCCGTCGCCGAGACTCCGGACGGCACGCTGCCGGGCCGCGACCTCGAACGCTCGATCCGCGAAGTCCTCGGCGAAGGTCGTCCCGTCGAAGGCGGGGTTCTCGCCGCCGAGTTCGGGGTACTTTTCCGGGTGCTCGTTCCAGGGAAACGACCCGCCGTCGACGAGAATCCCGCCGACGGTCGTCCCCGACCCGTGGATCCACTTCGTCGTCGACTCCCAGACGATGTCGGCGCCGTGCTCGATGGGGCGACAGAGCGCGGGCGTCGCGAACGTGTTGTCGACGAACAGCGGCGCGCCGTGCTCGTGGGCGACGTCGGCCACCGCCTCGATGTCCGGGGTCACCAGCGAGGGGTTGCCGATCGTCTCGATGTGGACGTAGGCGGTCCGGTCGTCGATGGCCGCCGCGTAGGCGTCGGGGTCGAGCGTGTCGACGAACCGCGGTTCGACGCCCCGGCGGGTCGCCATGTTCGAGAAATACGAGTGGGTACCGCCGTAGATGGAGGCCGCGGAGACGACGTTGTCGCCGCTCCGGGCGAGCACGGACGTCGCCGCGTCGAGTGCGGCCATCCCCGACCCCGTCGCCACCGCGGCCGTCCCGCCTTCCAGACTCGCCAGCCGCCGTTCGAGCATCGACACCGTCGGGTTGTCGAACCGGGAGTAGACGTTCCCCTCGGCGTCCAGCGCGTAGAGGTCGGCCGCGTGGTCGGCGTCCTCGAAGACGTAGGACGTCGTCTGGTAGATGGGTGGGGCGCGCGCGCCAGTGGCCGGGTCGGCCCGCTCCTGCCCGGCGTGGACACACCGCGTCCCGAACCCTCGCCTGTCGTCAGTCATGTACGTCGTGCATATATCTCCTCGTATCTATAACCACGAGTTACGGCAAAACTCTCAGTGAGTGAGACTGTCTGGCATGCACCGGCAGAAACCAGCCGACTGGAGGGAACTCGGGCAGACACCACCCGCCGTGGCGCTCACACCAGCAGCGTGTTCAGCGCGTCGGGGACGACGAGCACGTCGCTGCCGGGTTCGACGGCCTCCTCGAGGGTGGGGGCGGCGTGCATGAGACAGTCCTCGACGATTTCGGGGTGCTGGCTGTGTGTCACCCAGAGGTCGTGGTCGAGCAGCGCACGCGCGACGACGAAGGCCCGCTGGGCGCCGGGTTCGTAGCCCTCGCGCATCTCCTCGTAGAGGGCGCGGGCGCTCTCTGCCGTCGAGAGCCACTTGTAGAAGCGCTGTTCGCCGGTCCCCTCGCCCGCGCCCTCTGGAAGCCGCGCTGGAATCACCACACGTCCGCCCTCCCGGAGCGGGTTGTGCGCGCCGAGGACGACGTACGTCGCCGCGCGGGTCGTCTGGTAGAGGTTGGCGTCTTTGGGGGCACCGACGCCCGCGACGACCGCGTCGTAGCCGTCCGCCACCTCGACGGAGAGTGCCTCGCGGGCGGTGCCGGCGAGGTCGGCCACGACCGCCCGCGGGTCGCCCGCGCTGGCGCCCATGACGCCCGCAGGGCCGTGCGTGACGTTGAGACAGAAATCGAGTCCCGACAGGTCGCCAGCCGCGTCGACGAACGCGCGGAAGGGGTTGTCCTCGATCCGGCCGAGGCGGACGCCCTCGCGGGCGAGCATCTCCGGGCCGTGCGAGTACCGGATCTGTGACTCCCCGCCGGCGCCGATGACGACCGTCTTCGCGCCACCCGAGAACCCGGCGTACTGGTGGGGTTCGACCATTCCCGTCGAGAGCACGGTGTCAGCGGCAGCCACGGGTTCGAAGAGGTCGATTTGGCAGCCCTCGACGCTACCCACCGGGACCGTCGCGTCGGGGTCGTGGTTGACCGCGAGGTCGGCGTGTTCGCCGAGTGCCGCCCGGATTTCGTCCGGGGTCATCGGCCTGTGCAGTCCGAGCCCCAGCACCACGGTCACCTGTTCGCGGTCGATGCCGGCGGCGGAAAGTTCGGAGAGGAGGACGTCGAGCAAGATGTCGTCCGGCGTCGCCCGGGTGACGTCGGTGACGACGATAGCGACGTCGTCGTCGGGCGCGACCCGCTCGGCGAGCCCCGGTCCGTGCGGGTCCGCGACGGCCCGCCGGGCTGCCTGCCGGACGTCGACGGCCTCGCCGCCGGCGGGCTCAGGGACTGTCACCTCGCAGTCGGGCAACGCGACCGGGATCCGCTCCTCGCCGAGAGGAACCTCCATACTGGGACCACCGCCCGGAGGGTAAAAAGCTCCGCGCGAGGGATCAGCCGACCGGAGTGGGCTGGATGCGCGCGGAGAGAACGACGCTCCGGGCCCCGCTCCGGATGGTCCGGTTGGTCGACCCGAACACGAGCTGGCGGAGCCGGCTCGAGGTCGGCGCGCCGACGACCGTCACCGCGTAGTAGGCCGACTGTTCGACGATGGCGCCCGCGACGTCGTCGGCTTCGAGTACCCACGGCGTGGTCGAGTCGGGGCGGCCGATGCGTTGGACAGCCTCCTCGACGCGGGCCTCTGCTCGCTCGCGGGTA
>JAHENO010000168.1 GCA_018609945.1 Haloarculaceae archaeon
ACAATTTCGCACTCCTGCTGGCCGCGTTCGCGCCGCTGTTGCCCGGCCCGCCACAGTACGTCGGCGCGGCGATGCTCGCTGCCGGCGTCGTCCACACCTTCCTCGACATCGTGCCGGCGCTGGCGCTCGGGGTGCCCGACCCGGCGATGGCCGCCACCGCGTTGCCCGGTCACCGGCTCGTCATCCAGGGGCGGGGCCGCGAGGCGCTCCGGCTGTCCGCGCTCGGGAGTGCGCTCGCCGTCGCCTTTGCCGTCCCGCTCGCGGTGCCCGTCACCGTCGCGATGGAGCGGGCGTATCCGACCATCAGGGCTCACCTGCCGCTCGTACTCGGGAGCGTCGCGCTCGGGCTGGTGGTCACTGAGCGGACGACGCGGGCCCGGGTCGGCGCGGCGTTCGCGCTCGCCGCCAGCGGTCTGCTGGGGCTGGCGACGCTCGATTTGCCCGCCGCGGGCGTCCTGCCGAGCGGCGGGATGCTCGCGCCGCTGTTCGCGGGTCTGTTCGGCGCGCCCGTCCTCGTCGAGGCACTCGGCGGGGCCGGCGTCCCGCCACAGGCCGACGCGACGGTCGTCCCCCCGCGCCGGACCGTGGTCACCATTGCGCTGGTCGGCACCGGTGCCGGCGCCATCGTCGGTTACCTGCCGGGCATCTCCGCGGCGATCGCCGCGACTGCGGCGCTGGTCGCCCTGCCGACCCGCGGCCCGCGGGCGTTCGTCGTCGCGACCAGCGGCGTCAACACCGCGAACACGGTCTTCGCTCTCTTTGCTCTCGTCGCGCTCGGCACCCCGCGGACGGGTGTGCTGGTCGCGCTCGACGACGCGGGCGTGCCGCTCGACCTCCCGGTGTTGCTGGCGAGCGTGGCCCTGGCCGCCGGCGTCGCGTTCGTCCTCGTGCCCGTCGTGGGCGACCGCTACCTCGCCGTCGTCGGCGCACTCGACAACACTCGGCTCTCGCTGTCGGTCCTTGCCGTGCTCTGTGTGCTGGTGTTCGCGCTGACCGGCTCGTTCGGCGTGGGCGTGTTCGCCGCAAGCGGTGTCGTCGGGCTCATCCCTGCCCGGTTCGGTGCCCGCCGGGCGAACTGTATGGGGGTGTTGCTCGTTCCGCTGGCGCTGGGGCCGTGAGAGCGAGAATCGGGGATGGAATCGGTACGATCACGTGGCTGACGGCTGCGGGACGTAGCCCTTAACCCTGTGCCCGGATAAGTGGAGGTATCATGACTGACGACCCCGACGACCCCGACGACCACTCGTTCTCGGAGGGGCAAGGGTTCGACGAGCCCTACGACGCGTTCGACATCGACCCGCCGGAACTTGAGGTCGACACCGACCAGGTCGACCCGGTGGACTCGCGGGCCCTCGCGGACACGCTCGACAGCGAGCAGATCCCCGCAGACCGGGTCGACGCTGACTCCCTGCTCGACGTGGGACTGGATTACATGCGCATCAACCGCCACGAGCAGGCAATCGACACGTTCGAGCGGGCGGCCCGCTACGCCGACGAGGACCGCGTCGCACAGGAGGCGTGGGTCAACAAGGGCGTCGCCCACGCGGAACTCGAGGAGTACGACGCCGCGATCGGCGCCTACCGCGAGGCCCTCGACCTCGACGCCGACTCCGAGCACGCGGCGACCGCGGAGACGAACCTCGCGTACGCCCTCTGGGAGTTCGGTCGGACCGAGGAGGCACTGGAACACGCGGAGCGAGCCGTCGAACTGGACCCCCGTTTCGGCCAGGCCTGGTACAACCGGGGCTTTTTTCTGAACGAACGCGGCCTCGCCGAGGACGCCCTGAACTGCTTCGACAACGCCGTCCGTCTCGGGTTCAAGACCGTCGATCTCCTGGAGGAGAAGGCAATCGCGCTCGAACAACTCGGCGAGGACGAGCGCGCCGAGGAGGTCGCACAGGAGGCCGAACAGCTCCGCGAAGAACACGAGGAGCGCCTCGTCGAGTGATGGAACACAGCACCCGGAGGTAATGGCATGGTATCGCTACTGCTCAACGAACGCGAGACCGACGAGGGGATGCTCGTCTCGGTCTGTGACGCGGACGTGCTCGGGGAGACCTTCGAGAACGGCGAGGTCACGCTGACCGTCGACGCGGCCTTCTACGACGGCGAGGCGGCCGAGGAGGACGCCGTCGTGGCCAGCCTCGCCCGGTGCAGCGTCGCGAACATCGTCGGCACCCGTTCGGTCGATCTGGCGGTCGAACACGGCTTCGTCGCGGAGGAGAACGTCCTCGATCTCGGGGGGACGCGTCACGCCCAGTTGCTGTGGCTGTGATCTCTGACCCCGCCCGCCGGCGCCGTCACGGCCCGCTTCCCGACGAAACTTTTTAGCGGAACCGAAGGAATGTTGCCCCTCCAGCCCCTCCGTACGGTAATGGCAACGACCGAACCGGACATCCTCGACGTCGAGCGGATACGCGACGACTTTCCGATCCTCGACCGGGAGTTCTCGGGCAATCGCGTCGCCTACCTGGACAACGCCGCGACGACCCAGACGCCCGAGCCGGTCGTCGAGACCATCGCCGGCTACTACCGGACGACAAACGCGAACGTCCACCGCGGCCTCCACCAGCTCAGCCAGGAGGCCTCGGTCGCCTACGAGGAGGCCCACGACCGGGTGGCCGAGTTCATCGGGGCCGACGGGCGCGAGGAGGTCGTCTTCACGAAGAACACCACCGAATCCGAGAACCTCGTCGCCTACGCCTACGGGCTGACCGAACTGGGTCCGGGCGACGAGATCGTCACCACCGAGATGGAACACCACTCCTCGCTGGTGACCTGGCAACAGATCGGTAAGCGCACCGGCGCCGACGTGAAGTACATCCGCGCCGACGACGAGGGTCACCTCGATATGGACCACGCCCGGGAACTCATCACCGACGACACCGAGATGGTCTCGGTCGTCCACGTCTCGAACACCTTCGGGACGGTCAATCCGGTCGGCACGCTGGCCGACATCGCCCACGACCACGACGCCTACATCTTCGTCGACGGCGCCCAGTCGGTCCCCAACAGGCCCGTCGACGTGACCGACATCGACGCGGACTTCCTCGCCTTCTCCGGACACAAGATGTGTGGCCCGACCGGTATCGGCGTCCTCTACGGGAAACGACACATCCTGGAGGAGATGGAGCCGTTCCTCTACGGCGGCGAGATGATCAAGCGGGTCACTTACGAGGACGCCACCTGGAACGAACTGCCCTGGAAGTACGAGGCCGGGACGCCGGTCATCTGCCAGGGCATCGCGCTCGCGGAGGCGTGTGACTACCTCGACGACATCGGCATGGAGAAGATCCGGCGCCACGAGGACGAACTCGCCCAGTACACGCTGGAGCGCCTCGGCGAGTTCGACGACATCGAGACGTTCGGGCCACCGGCCGGCGAGGAGCGCGGCGGACTGGTCGCCTTCGACATCGACGGCGTCCACGCCCACGACCTCTCGGAGATCCTCAACGACTACGCCGTCGCCGTCCGGGCCGGCCACCACTGCACCCAGCCCCTCCACGAGAAGCTCGGCGTGGCGGCGACGACGCGGGCCTCGTTTTACATCTACAACACCGAAGACGAAATCGACCGGCTCGTCGACGCGCTGGACGACGCCCGCGCACTGTTCCAGTAACTCTGGAGCCGGGCGGATACTGTCCCCCGGAATCGGGCGGATATTTTCTCCCCTCGCCGCCCGGGGCGGCCGTGCCCGGCCGCGGGGCCAACGCAATAGATTGATAACTGGCAGCCAGTAAGGTCCGGGAGAGATGGCCGGCGCGATCGACGAGGACACAGCCCGGACGCTCGCCAGCGGCCGGGAAACCGCCGGTGCGATGCTCTCGTCGATCCAGAGCGACCTCAAGCGCATCTTCCTCGTCTTTCTGGTCGGGATGCTCGGCGCCTTCTTCGCCCTCCGGTGGTACGTCTGGGACGTTCTCAAGCAGGACGTCCTCTACTCGGGGATGAGCCCCGCCGCCCGCGAGGCGACGGTCGTCGTCGCCACCACCCCCTTCGAGGTCATCCTCCTGCAGGTGAAGATCGGCCTCCTCGTCGGTGTCATCACCGCGGTGCCCGCAGTGGTGTGGTACGGCCGCGACGCGCTGAAACGGCGGGGCTACTGGCCCGGCGAGCGCGTCCCGCGCTGGAAGGTCGTCACCGTACTCGGGTTCGTCGTCCTCCTGTTCGTCGGTGGCGTCTCCTACGCCTACCAGCTCTTCTTTCCGCTCATGTTCGCGTTCCTCGCGGAGAACGCCGTCAACGCCGGCTTCCAGCCGACCTACTCCATCGCCAAGTGGACCGAATTCATCTTCCTGCTGACGGTCTCCTTTGGCCTGGCCGCCCAGCTCCCCCTGGGGATGAGCGCGCTCGCCCTCTCGGGTATCGTGCCCTACGAGACGTTCCGGGACAAGTGGCGCTACGCCGTCGTCGGCGTCTTCGTGTTCGGCGCGATGTTCTCGCCGCCGGACCCGTTCACCCAGATCATGTGGGCAGTGCCCCTCGTGGCGCTGTACGGATTCAGCCTCGGGCTGACGAAACTGCTCGTGCTCTCGAAACGGGCCGGCGAGGCCGTCACGGTCCGCGAGGTGGCGCGGGACGGCTGGAACGTCATCGCCGGGTCCTTCCTCCTGGCCGCCGCGGCCGTCTACGGGTACCTGCTGCGCGGCGGGCTCGAATTCACCAACGAGGCGCTCGCGGCAATCGGCTCCTCGTACCGGTTCCCGACCCGCTCCGAACTGGGCGCCTTCGGCGTCGACCCGACCGCCGTCGGGGCCACCATCGCGGCCGTCGTCGGCGTCCTCGCGGTCGTCGTGGCGATCTTCTATCTGCGCATCGCGGCCCTCGAGTCGCGGATGGCCGCCGACGCGACGGCGACCGGCGCAGTGCCCGGCGCGACGCCGGACGACGCCGTCTCGGGAGACGCGGCGACGACGGCTCCCGAGACGGCACCGAGTGCGGGCGACCCGGCAGAGATCGACATCGAGGCGCTCAGCACGCCCGCGGTGAAGGCGGCTCCCCCGGAGGCGTTCGCGGACCTCTCGGAAGAGGAGGTCCTCCAGCACGCCGAGCGCGCCATCGGGAACGACGACGCGGAGAAAGCGCAGGCAATACTCGACCGGTACGACGAGGTCCGGGAACTGGAACTGTCGAGCGAGGCGGACTCCGCAGACGAGGAGGCCGACCCCGTCACCTCGACGACCGCCGGTGTCGTCGACGCGTTCACCGAGGACGAGACCACCGAGGAGGACATCGGCGGCTACTACTACGACATCGCGTTCATCCTCGACTCGCTGACCTCGAAGGCCATCTGGGTCGTCGGGCTGTTCATGGCGGTGCTCGCGGGGACCTTCCTCTTCCTGTACAGCGGCGGCATCAGGACGATCAAGAACACCTTCCTCGGGAGCATGCCCGAGGGGCTGGCCACCGAGGTGAACATCGTCACGCTCCACCCCGTCGAGGCGCTCATCTTCGAGATCAAATTCTCCGTGTTGCTCGCGGCGGTGTCAGTCCTGCCGCTCGTGGCGTACTTCGCCTGGCCCGCCATCGAGGAGCGTGGCTTCTCGGTCGGCAACCGGAACGTCCTGCTCGTGTGGGGCGGATCCATCGTGCTCGCCCTCGTCGGGGGCACGCTGCTGGGCTTCTTCTACATCGCCCCGACCATCATCTCCGCGCTCGCCCTCGACGCCCTCACGTCGAACATGATCATCGCCTACCGCATCAACAACTTCGGGTGGCTGGTCGTGTTCACGACTATCGGCATCGGGCTGCTCGCGGAGATTCCGGTGACGATGTGGCTGTTCGACCGTGGCGGGATCGTCTCCTACGAGACGTTCCGCGAGCGCTGGCGGGTCGTCGTCCTCGGCTTTTTCGTCCTCGCGTCGGTCCTCTCACCGAAGGGCGTGTTCACGATGTTCATCTTCGCCATCCCGGCGACGGTCGCCTACGGCGTCGGCCTCGCGCTCCTCGCGGTCACGCACGCGGTCCGTCGCTGAGGGCCCGGTCGCCCCCTGGTCGCTACGGCTACGGGTTCTTCGGCCGGTACACCGGCCGGAGGTCGGTCACGTCCTTCCCGTAGCCGAGCCAGACGTTGATGGCCGACGCGGCGAACACGAGATACAGCGGGAAGAGGAGAACCACCAGATAGCCGACCAGAACCAGATCGGCGACGCCCACAGCATAGAGGGCTCCGATGGCGGCCAGACCGAGTATCGCGGCCGCCAGCATCCCCGTGTTGAACGCGCTACGTGCCACTGGACCGGGGGTGTTGCTGAGACTTCCCATTGTACGAGAGTACGGTCTCAGCGGGCATAAACTTCGTGTCCGCGGACCGTTCGAGTACGCTCTCCGAACCGGGCCGGGTGCGTACTGCCCCGCTCGCCGAACCGAGTCAATTAGGGGGCCGACCGCCCTAGCGGGAGCGATGACGCACATCGGTTTCGTGGGTGCTGGCGCGGCCACCGCCGCGGCGGCGTTCGTCCTCGCGGAGGCCTCCGACGCGACGGTCACCGTGCTGGAGAAGTCGGGCGGGGTCTGTGGCCGTGCGGCCACCCGCCGGCGCGGCGAGGTCACCTACGACTACGGCGCGAACTACGTGAAATCCGACGACGACCGCGTCGTCGAACTGCTGACCGAGACGCTCGACACCGAGGGGCTCGTGGACGTGACCGAGCCCATCTACACCTTCGACGCCGGCGGGTCCGTCTCCGAGGGCCGGGACGCCGACGAGCACAAGTGGACCTACGAGCGCGGCCTCACCCAGCTCGCCAAGCGACTCTTCGCCCGGACGGACGCGACCGTCCACCGCAACACGCGCGTCGACCGGCTCCGGCGGGCCGACGGCGCCTGGCAGGTCACCGACGCCGACGGCGAGGAGTGGGGTCCCTTCGACGCCCTGGCACTCAATCCGCCGGCGCCACAGACTGCCGACCTGCTCGCGGACGCCGACTGGGACGACCCGCTCCGCGAGGACCTCCTGACTGCCGTCGGCGACGTCGAGTACCGGACCATCTGGACCGCCATCCTCGGCTATCCGTTCGAACTGGACGTCCCGTACTACGCCCTGGTCAACACCGACAAGAACCACGAGATCGGGTGGATCTCCCGCGAGGAGTGCAAGCGCGGGCACGTCCCCGACGGCTCGGTGCTGGTCGCCCAGGCCAACCAGGAGTGGTCGGTGGCCCACTACGACGACCCGCCGGCCGAGAACGTCGCCCGCCTGGCCGCCCTCGCTGCCGACGTGATCGGCGACGACCGCCTGACCGACCCCGAGTGGACCGACCACCAGGGCTGGCGGTACGCCCTCCCCGAGTCCGAACCCGAGCTGGAACCCATTCAGGCGGCACGGGAACACGATCTGTACTGTCTGGGTGACTGGGTGACCGGCGAGGCGCGCCTCCACGCCGCGCTCCGGAACGGGCTGGAAACGGGCGACGAGCTGGCAGACACGCTGTAATCTCCGCGGACGAGGAACCACCAGACCTTTCCCCGGCCGCGGCCTCTCCCGACCATGAGCGAACTGACCGCGACGCTGCACACCTCGGAGGGAGACATCGAGATCCGTCTCTTCGAGGAGCGGGCACCGAACACGGTAGAGAACTTCGTCGGCCTGGCGACCGGCGAGCAGGCCTGGGAGCACCCCGAGACGGGCGAACAGGTCGAGGAGCCGCTGTACGACGACATCCCGGTCCACCGCGTCATCGAGGATTTCATGATCCAGACCGGCGACCCGACCGGCACGGGCCGGGGCGGCCCCGGCTACACGTTCGACGACGAGTTCCACCCCGAGTTGCGCCACGACGGTCCCGGCGTCGTCTCGATGGCCAACCGCGGCCCCGACACCAACGGCTCGCAGTTCTTCATCACGCTGGCCGCCCAGCCCCACCTCGACGACAAACACGCCGTCTTCGGCGAGGTGACCGACGGGATGGACGTCGTTGAGGCCATCGGGGAAGTCGAGACCGACAGCAACGACCGGCCGACCTCGGCGGTCACCCTCGAGTCGGTCGAGATTCACGAGTAGCATCCCACACGGTTTCGCGGCCGTTCGTGCGTATCGAGACGGAAAGGCCCATTCCGACAGTCGATCCTCAGTACGTCTGGTCCGTCTCGCGCTGGAGGTGACACGCCACGAAGTGACGGTCGTCGCCGTACTCGGGGTCGGTCTCGTACTCGGGGTCCTCGCGGGCGCAGACGCTCTCGGCGACGAACGCCCCGACCAGCAGCGACCGGGCGTCCTCCCAGTCGTCCCGTTCGATGGCCGCGACGGCGTCCTTGACCACTTCCCCGGCTTCCCCTCTAGGGAACCCGCCGTCGAAGTACCGCTCGCGGATGTCGGCGGCGTCCGTGGCGGCGAACTCCCGGCGGTCGACAGCGCGCGCAAAGCGCCTGACTGCGTCCCACTCCTCGTCGGTCAGGTCTACCGAGTCGGGTGCGATGAGCGCGGGACACCGGGTGTGGAACCGACAGCCAGCGGGCGGGTCGACCGGGCTGGGCACGTCGCCCGCCAGGACGCCCCGCTCGCCCGACGCGCGCGGGTCCGGGACCGGGATGGAGTCGAGCAGCGCCCGCGTGTAGGGGTGCCGGGGGTTCTCGAACAGCTCCTCCTTCTCGGCCAGTTCGACGACCTTCCCGAGGTACATCACCGCGACGCGGTCGCTGATGTGACGGATGACGGAGAGGTCGTGTGCGATGAAGACGTACGTGAGCCCGAACTCGTCCTGGAGGTCGCGCATCGTGTTCAGCACCTGCGCCTGGATGGAGACGTCCAGCGCCGAGACGGGTTCGTCACAGACGATCAGGTCCGGCTCCACCGAGAGGGCCCGCGCGAGGTTGATCCGCTGGCGCTGGCCGCCCGAGAACGCGTGGGGATAGCGGTTGTAGTGCTGGGGGTCCAGTCCCACCGCCTCCAGGAGGTCGCGTGCGCGTTCCTCCCGCCCTGCCTCGTCGAGCATGCCGTGAGCGCGCATCGGTTCCTCGACGATCCGGCCGACCGACAGCCGCGGGTTCAGCGACGACTGGGGGTCCTGGAAGATGAGCTGAACGTCCTGGCGGACCTCCCGGAGGGCGCTCGTTCCGAGCGTGGCGAGGTTCCGCCCGCGGAAGTAGACGGCCCCGTCCGTGGGTTCGACCAGCCGGAGGATCGTCCGCGCGAGCGTGCTCTTCCCGCAGCCCGACTCCCCGACCAGCCCGAGCGTCTCGCCGCGTTTCACGTCGAAGGTGACGTCGTCGACCGCCCGCACCCACTCGCGCTCGACCGACAGCGGGAGCGGCCCGTCGCCGTCGCGGTCCAGGTGGAGACCTCCCAGGGCGCCGGTGTCGGGGAAGTGCTTCGTCAGCCCGTCGACCCTGAGCAGCACCTCGCCGACGTCCGGGTCGGCCGGCAGGTCGGGGTGGTACTCCCCGTCGTCGGTCCCGAAGAGGTCGCCGAGCCTACTCATCGCCGTCACCCCGCGCGTCGGGTGCCGGCCGTTCGAGGTTCCCGATCGGACGGCTCGCCCAGTAATCCGCCTCCGGGAACGCCGACTCGTGTTTGAGACAGGCAGCCCGGTGTGGCCGTCCGTCCGCCACGACGGTCCGGCACGGCGGATTCCGTCGGGTGCAGACCTCGCGGGCGTCCGGACACCGGGTGTGGAACCGACAGCCTGCGGGCGGGTCGATTGCCTCGGGCATGACGCCCGCGATGGGGTCGAGCTGTTCGACCGTCTCGTCGGGGCGGGGAATCGAGTTCAGCAGCGCCTGCGTGTAGGGGTGTTTGGTGTCGTGGAAGAGCTCGTCGACGCCCGCCTGTTCGACGATCTCGCCGAGATACATCACGTTGACCCGGTCGCAGATCTCGGCGACGACGCCCATGTCGTGGGTCACCCAGACGAAGCTCGTGCCGTACCGTTCCTGGAGATCACGCACGAGGTCGAGGATAGCCCCCTCGACGGTGACGTCAAGCGCAGTCGTGGGCTCGTCGGCGATGATCAGGCTGGGCTCGCAGGCCAGCGCCATCGCGATGAGCACCCGCTGGCGCATCCCGCCCGAGAACTCGTGGGGGTGGTCCTCGTAGCGGCGCTCGGCGTCCGGAATGTTGACCTCCCGGAGCATCTCGACGGCCGCCTCGCGTGCTGCCCGCCCCGAGAGATCCCGGTTCAGCTCGATGAACTCCCGGAGCTGGCCGCCCACCGTGTAGACCGGATTGAGGCTCTCCATGGGGTCCTGGAAGATGATGGCGATCTCGTTGCCCCGGATGCGCTGGCGCATCGCCGACTCCGAGAGCATCTCCGGCCGCGGCACTGGCCGACCGGGCTGGCTACCGGGTTCGTCACCGGGGTCGTCACTCCGGTCGTCGCCCGCGGTGTCCGCAGCCGTGGCGTCGTCCTCGAACCCGACGAGGGTCTGGTCGCGAAAACGGACCTCGCCGCCGACGATCCGGCCGGGGTCCTCGACCAGCCGGAGGATCGACCGGACGGCGACGCTCTTGCCCGCGCCGGACTCGCCGACGAGGCCGACGATCTCCCCGGGCGCGACATCGAAGGAGATGCCGTCGACCGCCCGGACGACGCCGTCCTCCGTGAAGAAGTGCGTCTGCAGGTCCTCGACGGTCAGTAGTGGGTCGTGCATCGTCAGTCCTGGAATCGTGAGTCGGACATGGTCAGTTCTTGAGGCGCGGGTCCAGCGCGTCCCGGAGGCCGTCGCCGAAGAGGTTGAATCCGACGACAGTGATCAGGATGGCCAGGCCGGGCCAGATACTGAACCAGACGTTCTGGATCATGTAGTCGCGCGATATCGAGAGCATCCGTCCCCACGAGGGCGTGGGGGGGTTGACGCCGAAGCCCAGGAAGGAGAGGCCGGCGACGGTGAGAATCGCCGTGCCCACGCGCAGCGTTCCCTGGACGAGTACGGGGGTGATGCTGTTGGGGATGACGTGCCGGCGGATGATCGCCGGGGTGGAGACGCCGGCCGCGCGGGCGGCCTCGACGTAGACCTCCTCGCGGACGCTGAACACCCGCGAGCGGATGAGGCGGGCGAACTCGGGGACGTAGACGACGCCGACAACGAACATGATGATCGTCAGGTTCTCGCGGGCGCCCAGCACGGCCACCAGCGACAGCACCAGCACGAGGAACGGAATCGAGTACAGCGTCTCGACGAACCGCATCAGGACGTCGTCGACGCGGCCGCCGTAGTAGCCGGAGACGGCGCCGACGACGGTGCCCCCGAGCATGCCGACGACGGCGGCGACGAACCCCACCTGGATTGCGACCCGGGACCCGTAGACGAGACGGAGGAGGATGTCCCGGCCCCGGTGGTCGGTCCCCAGCGGGTGGGCGAGCGTTCCCTCGCCGAACTGGTTCTCGAGGCCGACCGGCGGCAGGAGGCGCGGGGTTCCGGCGGGTTCGGCGACCGGGCTGGTCCAGACGGCCTTCGCGAGCGCGTACTGCTCGACGCCGAGGCCCGCGAAGACGCCAAATTCCGCGAGGAAATCGAAGAGGACGGCGTCGACCCAGGCGACGGCCGCCACCAGCGTGACGAGGCCGACGACGACCAGCCCCGCCGCCGCGGTCGGATCCCGGCGGAGTTGTCCCAGCGTGTACCGCCAGCCATACCGCGCCTCGACGTCTTCGCGTCGCTCGCGTTCCGTGCGACCCTCGTCGCGACCCGGCGCGAGCACGTCCCCGCGTCCGGCGTCGGCGCCCGATTCGGGGTCGCTGGTGTGGCCTGCCACTGTCACACCTCCTTCGAGCCGTAGGACACCCGCGGATCGACGTAGGCGTAGGTGATGTCGGTGAGGATGACGCCCACGAGGAAAAAGAGGCTGAACACCAGTGTCGTCCCCATGATGAGCGGGTAATCGAGGTTGTAGATGGCCGTCAGGATGAGCGTCCCCATGCCGTTGATGGAGAAGACGGCCTCGATGAGGATGGCGCCGCCGATGGCCGACGCGAGCTGGAGGCCGATGATCGTGATGACCGGCAACTGGGCGTTCCGGAAGGCGTGCTTGCGGAGGATGGTTCGCTCCCTGACCCCGTATGCGCGGGCGAGCGTGACGTAGTCCTGGGAGAGGACGTCGAGCATCTCCGAGCGCTCGATGCGCGTGATGGCGGCCATCTGGAGCGTCCCGAGGGCGACGACCGGGAGCGCGAGGTGGTGCAACGCGGTCCCGAGCACGTCGATGCGGGTGCTCGCGCCGGTCACGTCCGCGGGGTCCGCCCAGGGGAGCACGAGGTTCGTCGAGGGGAACAGTCCGAGTTTGAACACGAAGATCAGGATGAGCATCAGCCCGATCCAGAAGGAGGGTGTCGAGACCCCGATCAGCGAGACGACGCGGGCGGCGTGGTCGGTGGGTTCGTTGCGCCGCTTGGCCGAGATGACTCCGAGCGGGACGGCCACGACGATGGCAAAGAGGTAACTGGAGAGCATCAACAACATCGTCTTGGGAAACCGCTCGGCGATTTTCGTCGTGACCGGCGTCTCGTAGTAGATGCTCCGCCCCAGATCGCCCCGGGCGATGTCGAGCAGGTAGTTGACGTAGCGTTGCCACAGCGGCTGGTCGAGGCCGTACTTGGCCCGGATGCTCGCCACCTCGGCCTGGCTGGGCGAGGGACCCAGCATCGTCTGGACGGGATCGCCCGGGATGGCGTTGGCCAGCAGGAACGTGATGGTGACGACACCCAGCAGTACCGGAACCGCCTGGACAAGCCGCCAGAGTGTGTAGCGGGCGATACCCATCCGGAGGTCTTGTTACTGCACCGAGACGTTGTTCTCCCCGGAGACGAGCCAGAACTGGTCGGTCGGGTGGGCGACGAAGTCCTGCACGCGGTCCCGCACGCCGAAACTGTTCTTGAGGCCGTACGAGGGGATGTGTGCCCGGTCTTCGAGGATGGTGGTGATGGCGTCGATATACCGCGAGCGCCGCTCCTCCCGGTCGGTGGCCTGCCGGGCCTGCATGATGTTCCCGTCGACCTGATCGTTCCGGTAGTAGGTGCCGTTCGTGACCCCCTCCTGCTCCTGGGCGAACAGGAAATAGAGGAACGTGTCGGGGTCGGGCGACCCGGCCCACCCCAGCGTGAACATGTTGTAGTCGTCGGCGCTCCCGGTGGCGTACTGTTCGAGGAACTGCGGCCAGTCGAGACGGGTGACGTTCGCGCTGTAGCCGGCAGCCTCGATGCCGTTGCCGACGGAGATACCGATGTTCTCCCGCTTCTCGTCCGGCGGGACGATGATGTCGGCCGTCCAGTCGTCGGGGACTGCCCCGGCGTCGTCGAGCAACTCCTTGGCCCTGTCGACGTCCTTGTCGTGGGCGATGTCGGCCCACTCGTCGACCGGGAAGTCCCACCCCTCCGAGAGCACCCCCGGCACGGGGGCGTACTGCCGGACGCCAGTGGGTTCGACGAACTGCTCGACGGCGTCGTCCATCGAGAACGCGTAGTCGACGGCTTCCCGGACCTGCGGGTCGGCGGTCGGGCCCTCGTTGCAGTTGAACGCGAGGTAGAAGTAACTGACTCCCTCGACGGCCTCGACGCTCGCGTTCGACATGTTCTCGATGGTCTCCCAGGACTGGGGCGGGATGTCCTTCACGACGTCGTTCTCGCCGCTTTCCAGGGTCGTGATGCGGGTCGTCCCCTCCTCGACGGGCGTAAATTCGACGGTCTCCAGGTTCGGGACCGGCTCGCCCCAGTAGTCTTCCCAGCGGCTGATCTCGACGAATTCGCCCTCGCTCCAGTCCTCGAAGGTGAAGGGGCCGGACCCGACGGGCTCCTCCTTGTTGAACGCGTCCTTGTCTTCTTCGCGGACTGACTCGGGGACGACGCTGCGCGAGAGGTACCACTTGAACGCGCCGAACTCGAAGGCGAGATCGAACTGGACGGTGGTCTCGTCGACCGGTTCGACCGTCTCGATCATGTTGACCTCGCCGGCGTTCTCTGTCTCCTCCTCCAGGGGCGCGGTGTAGGAGTAGGCGACGTCCGAGGCGGTCACGGGGTCGCCGTTCTGGAAGGTCGCGTCGCCGTTCAGCGGGACGATCCACCGCTGGCCGCTCCGCTCGATTTCGGGATCCCCGCTCGCGAGGACCGGTACCAGTTCGAGGTCCTGACTGAACCGGTACGGGGCCTCGAATATCTGGTCGGCCACCTCCGCCGAGGGGACGTCGTTCAACACGATCGGATCGAATTCGATGGGCGATTTCGCCTGCGACAGCGTGAGACGGCCGCCGCCGTCGCCGCCATCGCCGCCGTCGCCGCCATCGCCGCCGTCGCCGCCGAGACACCCGGCGAGAGTCAGTGCCGAGACACCCCCCACCGTCTGCAGGAGGGCTCGTCGTGGAACGGTTCGTTCGTTACTGGGACCAGTGTCGGACATGGTGAACTCACTCGGGCCGTACGATTCGGGAAAAACTTTCGCTCTACAAAAATATTTCCACGAAACATTCAGCGAAATCACACTTTCTGGTGGCGTAGCGGTCGTTTCGCGACAGGAGCGCAGACAGTTGACCGATCCGACGCGGTCGGCCGGAGGTTCGCGCCGGTTCGGACCGGCGGGTGTCGGGGGATGGGTGCTGGCACGCGTCGGCGGAACCGAAAGGGACATTCGCCCGCCGGTCGGATGGCCGGCCGGGCGAGGGTGGCCGAGCCAGGCCAAAGGCGGCGGGCTTAAGACCCGCTCCCGTAGGGGTCCCTGGGTTCGAATCCCAGCCCTCGCATCTCGTCGGCGAACGGCTGTGAGGGGCGTGTGTGCTGGAACGACGTGTTTTTGCGGCGGCCACGCCTACCGGACGGCGATGACCGACGAGTCCACAGCATCCATCGAGCGGGCCTTCGAGCGCCACGAGGCTTACGAGCGCGAGGGCGACGCCTTCGTCGTCTCGACGACCGCCTTCGACGGGCGCGTGACCGCCGTCGACGGCGGCGTCTACACGGTCACGGTCCGGCTGCCCACCATCCAGGCGACGACGGTCGACGAGGTGGGCGACGCCGTCGCTGACGGGTGGTTCGACACCCTCCAGCGACGTCTCGAGGACGCCCCGAAGGCCACGCGCGCGACCGTCGAGCTGGCACGGTTCGACGTCGAACGGGACGGCGAGGACGTCTTCGTCACCTACGGGTTCGAATCGGACGACCCCGACCGCGCCGCCCGGATCGCGAAGACTTTCGTCGAGTACGCCGAGGGGACCTACGTCGAGGGGGTCATCCCGGGCTACGAGTACGAGTCGCCGGTGGCGGACCTCCTCGAACGCGCCAGCCAGGGCGAGGGCGGCGGCACGCCGCTCTGATCGGTCACAGGGGACGACAGCGAGAAGGGTCGGCGGCTCGCGCTCACTCCATCGCGATGTAGGTCTGGGTGTCCGCGACGCCATCGATGTTCTGGACATGGGTGGCGGCGACGTCCTTGACGGCGGCGGGGGAGTCGACGTCGACGACGGCGATGAGGTCGATGTCGCCGGCGACGATGTGGGCGCGCTCGACGCCCTCGACGGCCGCGATGTCGTCCCGGATGCGGTCGGCGTCCCCGGTGTGGGCCTTGACAGTGACGTACGCACGGACCATCGTCAGGCACCTCCTGCGGTGGCGCGCCCCGTCTCGCCGACGATGACGCTACGGACGTCACCCAGTTTCTCGAAGGCCGCGAGGATAACCAGTTCGTCGCCTTCCTCGAGCGTGTCGTCGGGGTGTGGGACTCGAAGTGTGCCGTCGCGCTTGCCGAACGCGAGCAGCCGACACTCCCCCGGGAGTTCGAGTTCCGAAAGGGTGTAGCCCCGGACCGGCGAGGCGCGCGTGACGGTCAACTCGACGAGCTGGAGGTTCTGGGCGATGTCGGCGATTGCGCGGATATTGCCCCCCAGGAGCGCGTTCTTGGCGACGATGGCGCCCAGCCGCTCGGGGTAGATGACCTCGTCGACCTCGTCGGCGTACTCCCGGTAGATGTCCTCGCGGTAGTCTTCGTCGATGCGCATGACCGTCCGACAGCCGTACTGGTTGGCGATCATGCACGCCGCGAAGTTGTCGTTGAGGTCGCTCGTGAGCGCGCCCAGCGCGTCCGCGGACTCGACGCCGGCCCGCTTGAGCGTCTCCTCGATGGCGCCGTCGCCCTGCACGACCTCGAACCCCTCGTTGCGCGCGCGGTCGACCGCCGCGTCGTAGCTCTCGACGAGCACGACCTTGTGCCCGCTGTCCTCGAGGGCACGCGCGGTCCGGATCCCCACGCGGCCTGCACCGACGATGACGAATCGCATACCCGCCCGTACGACGAGCGGCGTGAATAATCTTATCCACGTCCTGGGGCGAAGATTTTTACCATGCTAACAGATAACATGGTACGATGGTCCGCTCGTTCATCATGCTGCAGACGACAGCAGGCAAGTCGACGGCCCTGCTCGAGGACATCGCGGGGACCGCAGGCGTCGAGGAGGCACACGTGGTCGCAGGAGAGTACGACATCATCGCCGAGGCCACCGGCGAAGAGGTGTACGACGTCATCCACCGCGTCGCCACCAGCCTGCGCGACCTCGATGGGGTCGTCGACACCCGCACCTACATCTGCCTGGAGTGACCCTCCGGGGCCGCCCGCCTGTCCCCGCCGTGGTCGTCAGTTCGACCGCGTTCACCCGCTCCGGTCGCCGGTTCGACCGCGGTCGCCCCGACACCCCAAAGGGCGTCCGGCACCTACGGGTAGTATGGTCGACGCCATCGAGGCGCTGGGACTCGCCGTGCTGGTGTTCGTCAACAGCGCAGCCGCAGCCCTTCTGACGCGCTTTTTCCGGGTTCGTCTCCAGACCCAGTGGGGCAGTCTCGCCTACATCGCCACGGCCGTTCCGGTCGTGTTGCTCCTCTCGACGCTCGTTCTCGGGTCGGTGCTCGGCCCCGACCTCGGCAGCGCCGCCGCGGTGGTCGGCGTGGCCATCGTCCTGCCGTTCTCGCTGGGCGTCGCCTTCGATTACTTCTGGATGCCCGCTCCCGAGGAGGTCGACCTTCCCGACCGCACCGGCGGGGGGAACGTGCGACGCGACTCCTGACCCGCTGTCGAGTCGGGGCTCTCGGCGACAGAGGGCCGTGGTACCGCGACTCGCGGAAGCCTTATGCACGGGACGCCCCTCCGTTCTATCGTAATGGCGAAAGGTACTGTGGATTTCTTCCACGACACTGGCGGTTACGGTTTCATCGAGACTGAGGATTCCGACGACGACGTGTTCTTTCACATGGAGGACGTGGGCGGTCCGGATCTCGAAGAAGGACAGGACATCGAATTCGACATCGAACAGGCCCCCAAGGGCCCGCGCGCGACGAACCTCGTCCGCGTATAGCTACCTCCCGTACGGTTACCGGTTTTTGTAGTACTGCCACTCAGCCACAGCGTCCGGTGTATCGCCACGTCCTTGACGCGCTATCCCGGCATCGGACAGAGGCTCGCGGTCAGCACCGCCACCTCGTCGGTGTCGTTGCGGGCGCCGTGGGACTGGCCGCGCTCGTGGAGTACCACGCCCGGCGCCGCGACCGCGCGCTCCTCGCCGTCCTGGATGACGGTCACGGTGCCCTCGGTGACGTGAAAGACGGTCGTCGAGCCGCCGTGTTCGTGCGGTTCGAGCTCGGCACCCGGGCCCAGGGCGAACGCCTTCAAGAGCACCTCGTCGCTGACGACCACTTCCGCGTCGATCACTTCGCCGTCCGCGGGGTCGAGGTCGGGATATCTGTCGTCGACCATGCCGGTCCCAGGGCGGGACGGCACTTCATAGTGACCGTTGTAAGCCGTTACCGGATCGACCGTCTCCATTCACGGTCGACACGGCAAAACGTTACAACGGTCACTATCAATCCTGCCAGCGGGCGTCCGCGAGAGTTCGCTGGACGGCGGCCTGTCCGATTGCCTCGGCGAGCGTCTCGTAGCCCGCCCGCTCGCGGCGGTCCGAGGCCCGCGCCACGAGGCGGGAGACGATGAACTCCGGCGTCGACCGCCCGACCGTCCCGAAGCGGGGCTGGTAGTCGACCTCCAGTTCCAGGTCGGGGGTGAGCCCCTCCGCGAAGATGCCGTCGGTGCGGGCCGCCTCGGGCAGCGGCTCCAGGTCGTCCGCGAGGTGGGTGACGAACACGCCCGTCGCCTCCTTCTCGACGGTCAGCGTCACCAGCCCGTGCAGGAGGTCGGCCGCGCTGCCGGGTTCGGTGATGGCCTCGAACTCGTCGACGAGCATCAGCGTCGTCCCGTCGTCGGTTAGCGGCGGCACCACGGTCCGCAGCGTCGATTCCAGGACGCCGGCGTTGAAACTCGCGTGCCGGCGATGGAACACGACGGTGTCGACGACGCCCACCTCGGCGTCGGTCGCGGGGACGGGCAGCCCCATCTGTGCCAGAATCTGGACCTGACAGAGCGTCTCCAGGAGCGTCGTCTTCCCGCCGCTGTTGGCGCCGGTCAGCACCGCAACGCGGTCGACGTCGGGCGGTCGGTTCGCCCCCGGCACCGCGAGGTCGTGAGGACCGACCGCGTAGGTGACCGGCTGGACGTCCTCGCCGGCGTCCGCGAGCAGGAGGTTGCGCGCCTCGACGGCGCCCGTGACCTGGCGGTCGACGAACGCCGGCCGCGAGAGGTCGAACGCCAGCGCGAACCGCGCCAGCGAGACGAAGAACGCGGCGTCGTCGACCGCCTCGCTCGCCGTCTCGACGGCGTCGCCGGCCTCCGCGAGGGCATCTTCGAGGTCCCGGGCGACCGCCCGTTCGCGCTCGTCGACGGCCTCCCGGAGGTCGGCCGCGAGCGCCCGGAGGGTCTCGCCCACGAAGGCCGACGCGTCCGCGGCGTCGGCGGGCATCGCCTCTCGGACGCGCGCGAGGCCGACGCTGGTCTCGTCGGCGACGTGGCGGGCGAACGTCCCGCGGAGTTCGTCGGTCCCGCGGGCGCCCGACTGCACTGCTTCGAGCACGTCCCCGGGCGTCGCGGTCATGTCCTCGACGGTACCCAGCTGCGCCCGGAGTTCGTCCAGGCGGTCGTCTGCGCCCTCGCCGACGCGGTCGCCACCCCCCTCCAGGCCCGCCAGCGCCGCGGCCGCCGTCTCGAGGGTGTCGGCGTCCAGCGCCGCGATCGGCTCGAAGACGCCCTCGGTGACGCCGACGTCCTGCAGTGCCAGGGCGGTCCGGACCGCGGGGAGGTCGCTCCCCGCAACGCTGTCGTAGGCGTCGAACGCGTCCATGACGGCAGTGCGGTCGGCCCCGTCGAGGCCGGCCCAGGTGTCGCGGGCCCCGAGCACCCCGTCGAGACGCTCGGTCATGGCCGCACGGTCCGCCAGCGGCGTGAGCACCTGCAGCCGGTCGGCAGCCCGGGCCGTGACGGCGTACTCGCCGATCAGTTCCAGCAGCGACTTGTAGACATCGCGGGCGTCCCGCGTCGCCAGCAGGCCCATCGCCTCGCCGCCGTGGGCGTGTCTGAGGATCCGCGTGGCCCGCCCGCGCGGGAGGCCGGCGTCGGTCAGCGTCCGCGCGTCGGCGGATTCGATGGCCGTGATCGCCGCCTCGACGCCCAGCTGGTCGGCCAGCAGGTCCCGGGTTTTCGGCCCGACGCCCCAGTAATCCTCCAGTCGCATCGCCTCGTGGGTCGGCCCCGCAGGTCTTAGCTTCTGTGGGACAGCCCAGCGGAGTGATACGGTCGTGCGTAACCAATTTCGACAGTGGCCGTGAGGACCGGTGGTTCGGACCACTGAGATCGCCTTCTGTTCCGTGGGAACGAAAAGAATTACGCACGACCGTATGAGACGAGCCACCGGTGTCCGGTGAAGGGAGGGCGGTCAGTGTGTTGCCCACTTGAAAAAGCCGATGCTGATCGCCAGAATCGCGGCGCCGATCGGGATAATGAGAAAGAGCACGGGTTCGTCGAAGTCCTCCGCGTTGGCGATCATCTGCTCGAAGAACAGGATCGCGAGGATGACCAGCACGAGTTCAACCATCTTCGTCTTGAGTTCGCCGGTGGTCTCGAACTTGAACCAGTCGGGCCGCAGCCCCGCGTGTTCGGCGGGTTCGAGGATACTCACGAAGAAGTCGTAGATGCCAAACGAGAAGATGATGAGGATGATCCCGATGAGAAAGGCGTCCAGCGCCTTGATGATGGGCAGCGTCACGCCGGGGTTGCTGAAGTCCGCCTTGAACAGGATCGACGCCGCCGCCTTGTAGGTCTGGTGTGTCCCGACCGCGAACATCATCAGCGCCCCCGCAAGCGAGATCATGATCGGCACGATGAGGATGAACCGCAGTTTGAAGAAGGGCGGCTCGAAGTGCTCGGCCAGCCAGAGCTCGAGATCGGACCGCTTGTCGTCGTCGAGTTCGACGTCGAAATCAGTCTCGGGCAGTTCTTCCGCCTGATCCCCCGTCTCTCCAGCCATTCGATTGGCTAGTCCACGGACCGGCTACTTCAGGTTTGGGTCGTGATAGCGCGTCGCTTTTTCCGCCCGACAGACAATTTTTGTAGGGGGGCCACGATACGGCCATGCATGGAGGGCGAGTCGAACTGGGTCGTCAACGGCATCATCACGCTCGCTCTCATCGCTCTCCTGATTCCGTTCGCGGCGCACTTCGTCGAGGACCTCGAGGCTCTCTTGCTGGTCATGGTCATCATGTACTTCGTCTACACGTCGATGAGCGGCGAGGCGATCGACCCGCCTCACCCCAAATAGTCACGCCGGCACGCTCCCCGCCGTCGCGTCGGCGCTCACGGACGCCGCCACTCATAAAAAGATGTGCTATATTTCGCCCGAACGGTGGACGAACATTGGGTTACGGGAGCGAAAGGGAAAATTAAAACCATCCACTCTCGTTGGTAGGGGTATGAGTCTGAAACAGGAACGGCGCGTCCGCGAGGTCATGACGACGCCGCTGGAGACGATTTCACGGAACGCGACGGTGAGCGAGGCGGCCGCGGCGATGCGCGAGCAGGATATCCGTGCGCTCGTCGTGACGACGAGTCCGCCTGCCATCCTCACCAGCACCGACGTTCTCGGGGCCGTTGCGGACGGCCGGGACGTCTCGGCACTGTCCGTCGCGGAGATCATGACCGAGTCCGTCGAGACCGTCCCCGCGACCATCCGGGCCGGGGAGGCCGCCGCGATGATGGAGAGTCTCGGCGTCAATCACCTCCCGGTCCGGGAGGGCAGCGACTACGTTGGCATGATCTCCTGGGCCGACCTCGCTGACACCGCCTGATTACCAGAACGACCGGGTGCGTGCGTACTCCCGCTCGCGCTCGAGGATGTCCCGGTAGAACTCCTCCTCGTTTTCGCGGAGCCTGTTGATGACGCGCGCGGCGTTCCGGGGACCGACGCCCCGGGCAGCGAGCGCGATGACTGCCTGCTTGCCGTGGCTCTGGACGAGGCTCGCCGACCGGTGGGCCCGCTCGGTCGCGTTCTCCTGTTCGTCGTCTTTCTCGTCGGCACGGACCGCCCGGACCGTCTCCTCGTCCCAGGGATTGAGCGCAGCGATCCGGGTCGACTCACACTCCGGACAGGTGGGCTGGTCGCGCACGCGCCTGACCGTCCGCCGGGTGGTCCAGTCCTCGCAGTGCAGGCACATGAGGATGACGCGGTCGCTCCGGATGCGCTCCTTGACCGTCTGGATGACGCTCGCGTCGGCGTTCTCGGGGGTCAGCAGTTCCTGTCCCGACCCACGGCCGCCGGTTCCCAGCGGCGTGTGCCCGCCGACCGTCTCGACGGCCAGTTCACCGTCCTGGATCCGCCGGAGGACGCGACTCGTGCCCTCGACGTCGAGTTCCTCGTGGAGCAGTTCCCGCACGGCCTCCTCGTAGACGGGCGTGTCCGCCAGCGCGTCGAGCAGGCGGTCGCGGCCGAACCGCGAGCGAGCGTCGCCCCGCCAGCGCTTGAGCGTCCCGAACGTGGCCGCGACGTGGGCGAGCGTGAACTTCAGCGCGTCGGCGTGTTTCAGGCTGAGTTCGATCAACCCACGGACGTGGTCGGGGTCGGTCCCCTCCAGCACGTCGACGAGGTCCGACGCCGCGACCCCGCGGGGCACGTCTAGTTCCACGCGGTAGGGGTCGGCCTCCATCCCGACCGACGAGCCCGTCCGCTGGCCGAGCAGGGCTGCCAGCAGCCGTCCCAGCGTTTCGTTTACCTTGTGTCCGAAGCAGGCGTTCACCACCACGGACCCGTCCGAGAACTCCACCACAACAGTGTCGTCTGTCGGCACCGGCGCGTCGTTCTCGGCGTGGTCGGTCAGGGTCGACAGGCCCGCTTCGATGGTCGTCGCGTCGACATCGTAGCGTCGCTGGAGGTCCCGTGCGACCGCGTCCGTGGGTGTACCGCCACGGAGTTGCTGGCCTGCGACGGCCCGCATCTCGCCGACCTCCTGTGCGACCTGCTCGGGCACGGGAATCTCCCGACCGGTCCACGAGGGGACCTCGCCGGCGGGGTCCTCGATGGGCGAGACGGTGACCACCTCGTCTTCCTCGTCGATCTCGGTGATCCGCCACATCTCGCCGCGCTGGACGAACACCTCGCCGGGAGCGGCGAAGGTGACCACGAACCGCTCGTCGAGGGTCCCGATTTGCGTGCCGCTGGCGACGTCCTCGACGTCGTAGGTCGCCTCGTCGGGGATCATCGAGAGGTTCCGGTAGAAGTACTGCCAGGTACCACGGCGCTTCTCGATGGTGTCCGACTCCTCGTCGAGCCAGACGACGCGGTTGCCCGCGAGTTCACGCACCACGGACTTGAACTGCGCTTCGGTGAGATCCCGGAATGGGTAGGCGCGGGTCACGACGTCGTAGGCGCGCATCGCCCGGATTTCCCCGAAATCCATCACCAGCCCGGCGACCTGGTTGGCGACGGTGTCGAGACTGCCCTCGTGGATGTGTGCCGGTTCGACCTCGCCGGCGCGGGCCTGGCGGGTGATCGCCAGGGATTCGAGGATGTCGTCGGGGTGGCTGGTCACGACCGTTCCCGAGGAGACGAGATCCCTGCGGTGGCCGGCCCGGCCCACCCGCTGGAGGAGCCGGCAGACCTGCCGCGGGCTGTTGTACTGGACCACGTGGTCGACGTGGCCGACGTCGATCCCGAGTTCCATCGACGAGGTGCACAGCAGCGCGTCCAGTTCGCCTTGCTTGAACCCGGTTTCGACGTCGACGCGGGCGTCGCGGGCCAGCGAACCGTGGTGGATACCGACGTCGGTGCCGTACTCCTTGAGTCGCGAGCCGAGCGCCTCGGCGGTCTGGCGGGTGTTGACGAACACGAGCGTCGCCTCGTGAGTGGCGACGATTTCGTCGATTGCCCGGACGTGGCTGGCGATTTCGGCGTCGGTCACGAGTTCCCGGGCGAGCGCCTCGTCAGCGTCGGTGACTTCCGGACAGCGCACGTCAATGTCGAGGGCGCTCCCGACGTCGACCTCGACGACCGCACAGCCGCGGTCGCCAGTGAGAAACTGGCCGATTTCGTCGGGGTCGCCGACGGTCGCCGAGAGGCCGATCCGCTGGAGGGGCCCGGCGAGTTCGCGAAGTCGCTCCAGCCCGACGGTCAACTGTGCGCCGCGTTTCGAGGTGGCGAGTTCGTGTATCTCGTCGACGACGACGTGATCGACGTCAGCGAGCGCCCGGCGGAGTTTCTCGCCGGTCAGGACCGCCTGCAGCGTCTCGGGCGTGGTGACCAGCACGTCCGGCGGATCGTCGGCCTGTTGCTGACGGCGGTAGTCGGTGGTGTCGCCGTGGCGAACGCCGATAGCGAGGTCGAGTTGCTCTCCCCACCAGTCGAGGCGCTCGCGCATGTCGCGGTTGAGCGCGCGTAACGGCGTCACGTACAGCGCGCCGATCCCGAACCGCTCGGTGCCCGCGAGGGCGTCGAAGACCGGCAACATCGCCGTCTCGGTCTTGCCGCTCCCGGTGGGCGCGACGACGAGTGCGTTCTCCCCTGCCGCCAGGGGGTCGAGTGCGCGTCGCTGTGGCTCGGTCGGGGTGGCGAACCCTCGCTCCGAGAGCGCCTCGCGCACCGCGGGGCCGAGTGTTTCGAAGGCCGCCGGGCCCACGGCCTCGCCGTCGCTCATCACCCCCGGTAGGCGTCTCGCCCGATTAAGCGCGTCGGGTTGGCTGGAGGTGGTGGCTCGCGCGCCGTCTCATACGGAGTGCTGTCGCTATTTTCTAGTCCGACCGCACGATATCTGCGGTCGATTCGGTACAGAACTACAGCAATCCGTATCAGCCGTTATTCCTCGACTTGTGTTACGGTGACTACGGGGACGTCAGAATTGAGCAACACGAGTTGCGTGACGCTCCCGAACAACACCTTCCCGACGGGAGTCCGCTTGCGCGAACCGAGAACGAGATAGTCGGCGTCGACATCGTCGGCTGTGCTCAGTATCTGATGTGCAGGATTCCCTATCCGAACGCTGATAGTTGCCATCTCCGGGTCCTCAAGCGCAGCGTCGACGGTCGCTTCAGTGGCTTGCTCGGCTTCCTCGACGTCCTGTTCGCTGGGAACGACAGAGAGGACAACCAGGCGTTTCCCTAACCCTGACGCAAGCTCTGCTCCTTCCGACACGATCTCTTCGCTCCCCGATTCGTTGTCGATCGCTGTGAGTACTGTCATACACGCCGAACTACAACGACTGTCCACTGAATGATTTTCCTCATTCCCAGAAGCTGGGAAAAGTCACTCGAGTTAGTTCGGTGTCTCCGATGTTTCGTCTGGGAGCTTCCATCCCCGACGCTGCAGGACTGATTGGAATCCCGGGTCGTCGAGTGACACCGGTTCGAGGTACGTCCCGACGCGCTCGCGGATCCACCACTGGCCGGTCTCGGCCCGCGTTTCGGGGTCGGCGAACTCGTAGCGATAGCGCAACGCTCGGACCTGACGCGGTGGTTCGCTGGGAAACGGATTCGTGCGGAGCAGTCCCAGGGTCGCCTCGTCGCCGGCCAGCAGTTTCGCGGCCAGGTTGTAGAACCAGCGGTGCCGGCGCGGCGAGGCGGTCATCGCCGCGAACCACAGTTGCCAGTCCAGCCGCAGGTGGTAGGGCGCGACCTGTGGCGGCCGCCGGGCGGGGTCGGTCGGCTTGCCCTTGAACGTGTAGGTCTGCCACTCGGTGTCGGCCGTGACCGTCTCCTCGTCGGTGCCCTGGAGGACGACCTCGTAGCGGGTCTCGGTGATCGACCCGAACGCGCCGTAGGTGTTGACGAGGTGCAGCGGGTCGAACGCGGCGTTCATCCGCTGACCCGACGAGACCATGTTCCTGACGGGGTAGTAGCTCAGGAGAACGACGAGCGCGGCCAGGAGCGCACTCGCGGCGAACAGGGGCGTCGAGACCGGCGCTGACGCGGGAACGGTGACTGGCAGGACGGCGGTCACGGTCCCGTCACCCAGCGTGCTGACCGCGAGGACGACAGTCAGCCAGTTCAGCCACGAGAAGTTCCCCGTGACGATGAGCCACCCCTGGAAGGCGATGGTGACCAGGCCAGCAATCGCGGCGACCGGCTGGGGGGCAAAATACAGGAAGGGTACCAGCACCTCGGCGACGTGGTTGACGGCGACGCCAAAGCGATGGACCCGCGTCGGCAGGTGATGGGCGTACCAGCTGACGGGATTCGGCATCGGCTGGGTCTCGTAGTGGTACTCGAGGCACGTGAGATCGCGCCAGCAGGAATCCCCGCGGAGTTTGATGAGACCGGCGCCGAACATGTTGCGAAAGAGCAGCCACCGGAACAGCCAGATCACGACGACCGGCGCGGCCACGTCGGGCGCCCCGAGGAAGATGGCGAGAAATCCGGCCTCCAGGAGCATCGAC
>JAHENO010000169.1 GCA_018609945.1 Haloarculaceae archaeon
AGGTCACGCGGTCGACCTCGTCGGCACCCGCGTCGACCGCGGTGTCGATGACCGACCCGACGGCGTCGACGTCGTCGAGTTCGACCTCCATCGCGTGAGTTCCCTGGTAGAACCGGAACCGTTCCCGGGCTTCCGGGGAGTCGGGGTCGACGTCGGCCTCCCGCAACCGCCGGTGGTCGATCCGCTCGCTGATGCCGAACCGGCTCGTCGTGATGTCGTCCTCGGCGAGGCCTGCGTCCAGCAGGGCCGCCCGCACCGCGTCGGCCCGCGTCCCCAGGTCGTCCCGGACCGCCCCCGCGGTGTCCTCGCGCGCCTGGATCTCGAATTCGAGGAGCACGCGGTCGGGGTCGCCACGGACCTCGCCGGTGCCGCTGACCGTGACCACGCGGCGGTTGCCCCTCACCGTGGGCGTCGGCGTGTCCGTGGGCTCGTCGTCGGGTGTCGTCCCCCCGTCGGCATCGCTGCCACCGAGACAGCCCGCGAGGCCGGCACTGAGAGCGGTTCCCGTCGCAACGAGTAGCTGTCTGCGTCGCATACTGCGGCGTAGCCCTGGCGATACCATTAAGAATGTGATAGGTCAAACACCCGTTTGAGTTACGCGGGTGTCGCAAGTGCTAACACGCCCGCCGTCGCAGAGGGGAGCGTGTTCGCGTCGATCCCGGACCTCCTGCGGCTGGCCGCGGTGCCGGCCTTCGCGTGGGTGGCCTACCGCGACATCGAGACCCGACGGGTCCCCAACCGCACCTGGTACCCGCTGGCGGCGCTGGGGGCGGTGCTGCTCGCCTGGGACGCCCTCGTCCATCTCGGCGGTAGCGTCGCCCTCTGGCAGCGCCAGCGGTTTCTCATCGGCGTCGCGTTCAGCCTCCTCGTGGTCGTGCCGCTGGTCTACGGCTTCTGGCTGGTCGGCGGGTTCGGCGGCGCCGACGCGAAGGCCTTCTTCGTCGTCGCGGTACTCTTTCCGGTCTATCCCGCGTACAACCTCTGGGAAATCGGGCTGGCGAGCGTCCAGTTGCCCTACGTCCGATCGAACCTCCCCGCCTTTTCGCTGACGGTACTCTCGAACACGGTGCTGGCCGGCCTCGCCTACCCGCTGGTGCTGGCGGGACGCAACGCCGCCGGGGGATACGTCTCGCCGGGCATGTTCGTCGCCAAACCCGTCCCCAGCGAGCGCACCCCCGAAGAGTACGGCACCCTGCTGGAGTTTCCCGACCGGCCGCTGACCGCCGACCTCTCCCTGTCGGGGCTGCGCGCGTACTTCTCCTGGCGCGGGCTCGACCTCGACGCCCTCCGGATGTACCTCCAGTACCGCGGGCTCTCGCTTTCGGAGGTCCGCGAGAATCCGGCACAGTACCGCGACCCGGCCAGCCTGCCCGACGAACCCAACCCGCCCGGCGGCGGCGTCGTGACCGACGGCGGCACTGCGACGGCGGGCGACTCCGACGGTCACGAGGAAACGAGCACGGGCACCGAGTACGACGACCCCTGGGGCGCCGAGGCGTTCCTGTCGGACATCGAGGGCAGCGCCTACGGGACCACACCCGAGGATCTGCGTGCCGGACTGGAGACGCTCGTCTCGGAAGACGTGGTCTGGATCTCGCCGGGGATTCCGTTCCTGGTGCCGCTGTTCGTCGGGCTGGTGGTCGCGCTGACCGCCGGCGACGTGCTGTTTGCGGTGCTGGGGTTCCTCGGGTTCGTCTGACCGCTAGGTATTGGTGGAGGTGAGTGAGATGGGACTGTCGCGACCAGCCAGAAAGCCCCCGCCGGCTCGGGTCCCGGGACTCGCTGTGTTACTCGGTCGCTACGCTCCCTGCGTTACTTACTTCGTCCGGGTTCCCCGAGCCGGCGGCCCCTTTCAGTCCCGCCCGACCGCAGCCACATGCCTCCCCAACCGATTGCGGTGCTCGCTTCGCTGCGCTCCTCATCCCTCGCGCAGTTTTGTCGCGGCCCGAAGGTCGCCTGGCGAGAGCAAACTCTCGCTGGCTCCCGCTCGCTTCGTTCGCGGGAACGACAGCGCGCGCCACCGCACGGCCGGGAGCGCGTGCCGAGCGACACGAGGCCGACCGCAGGGAAGCCTCGGTTTGCGCGAACGGGGAGCGGAGCGACCCGTGAGCGATAGCGAGGCCAAGCGACCCGGGGAAGGGCAGGCCTGTCGTCTGGCGGGGTGGGACTGAAAGGGGCCGGCTGCTCGACGAAGGCGGACGAAGCAAGCACCGCAGCGAAGCGAGGAGCGCAGCGAGGCCCCCGAGTCGAGCGGCCGGGGGCTTTCTGGTTGGTGGTGGCAGGCGTGGTGTCACACACAACGATTCCTAGAGAGGAGGACAAGACCTATGAAACCGACTCGCCAGGTTCACCGTATGACCGAGGACGCTCCGGACCTCGCCTTCGAGGGGGGACTGCTACCCGCCGTCGCGCAGGACGCCGACTCGGGCGAGGTGCTGATGCTCGCGTACGTCTCCCGCGAGGCGCTGGCCCGGACCCGCGAAACCGGGCTCGCCCACTACTACTCGCGCAGCCGCGATGAACTCTGGCAGAAGGGCCAAACGAGCGGCCACGTCCAGCACGTCGCAGAAGTCCGTGTCGACTGTGACGGCGACGCCCTCCTCTATCTGGTCTCCCAGGAGGGCGGTGCCTGTCACACCGGCTACGAGTCGTGTTTCCACCGCACCGTCGACGGCGAAATCGTCGGCGAGCGCGTCTTCGACCCCGACGATGTCTACGAGTGATACCGCGACCCCGGCCGGGCCGGACCTGATCGAGCGGCTGGCCGAGGCCGAGGCCGACCTCGAGACGGCCCGGAAGCGCGTCGCCGAGTTCGGCGAGGCGGAACTCGAACGGCTCGCCGACGCCCACGAGGAATTCACGCAACTGCTGGCCCGCTACGAGGAGCCCGCGACCGGTGACGGGAACTTCGAGACGTTCATCGAGTTCCAGGGGCGGATCGCGACCCTGGTCGAGCGATTGCCCGACGATTTGCTGCTCCGGGAAGTCTTCGAGGAGTGCGACGAGCACCTCCAGCAGCGGCGCCTCTCGGAGTCCGATTTCGAGCACGTCCGCGAGCAACTGGCGCCCGTCGCGGACATGGTCGCCCGGCTCGACGACCGCGAGGCCGCCCGCGAGGAGTACCACCGTGCCAGGCGCGCCGTCCGGGACCGCCTCCGCGAGACCGAGACCCGGATCGAGGAACTCCGTCGCCTCGAACGCCTCGGCTCTGCGGACCTCGACGCGCCGACCGAACGGCTCCGCGGGCCCATCGAGACGTACAACGAGGCCGTCACCGAGGCGTTCGCCGAGTTCCGCAACGAGGCGCCGGCCCGCGAGGTGTTCGACGTGCTCGCGGCGACGACGGCCTACCCCCTCGTCGGGTTCGAGGCCCCGCCCGATGCTCTCCAGGCGTACGTCGCCAGCCACCCTCCGGGGACCGAACCGATCC
>JAHENO010000170.1 GCA_018609945.1 Haloarculaceae archaeon
CCTGCTCGATGAGCGCGTCGATCCACTGGTTGCGCTCCTCGTCGTCCATCTCGCCGCTGGAGACCAGCGCCGAGAAGTTGATGTTGTGTTTCTTGTCCTCCCAGAGCTTGCGTTCCAGCGCCCGCCGGAGGCGGTCGTTGTCCTGGGGTTCGAACGTCTCGCCCTCGCGGGCGCGCCGCGAGACCCAGTTCGCGACCTCCTGGCGGAAGTCGTCCTTGCGGTCCTCGGGGAGATTGAGTTTCTCCTCGACCGACCGGAGGAACTGTTCGTCGGGTTCCTGCTCGCGGCCCGTGATCGTGTCCTCGACGGTGTCGTCGTCGATGTAGGCCATGACGTGGTCCATGTACTTCTCGCCCTGGCGGCTGATCTCGTCGACGTCGTAGGCCAGCGCGTGGCGGACGTCCTCGATGGCCCGCTCCTTGTACTCCTCGCGGACGAGTTCGAGGTAGCGGTAGTAGGTCTCGAAGTCCTCCGCCGCGATCGAACCGTGGTTCTCGAGGTTCCCCTCGAGGTGGTTGAACGTCGTCAGCGGCGAGAGGAACTGCCGGCTGCGGTGCATCGAATCCATGATCGCCTCGGCGATCTCGTCGCCGATGAACCGCGGCGAGACGCCGCCCATCCCCTCGCCGATGTCGGCCTTCTCGTCGGCCTCGTCGCGGAGTTTCCTGACGTCGATGTCCTCGGCCTCGTCGATCTCGCCGTTGTAGGCCTTGGCTTTCTGCACCAGGTCGATCTTTCCCGTGTCTGGCTCCTCGATGCGGGTCAACACGCCGAAGAGACCGGCCATCTCCAGGGTGTGGGGTTCGACCTGGATGTCCGGGAGGTCGGCGTTGCGGAGCATCTTCCGGTAGATCTGGGCCTCCTGCTCGTACTCCAGGACGTAGGGGAAGTCGATGCGCTTGGTGCGGTCGTTGAACGCCTCCATCTTCTCGTCGCCCTTCTTGTCGCGGTACTCGGGCATGTTCGTCCGGCCGACGATCACCTGGTCGATGTCGATCCGTGGGTTGTTCTTGGGCTTGATCGTCTGCTCCTGGGTGGCGTGCAGGAAGTCGTAGAGGAACTCCCGCTGGAGTTTCAGCAACTCCTCGCCAGAGAAGATGCCGCGGTTGGCGTTACAGAACGCGCCCGCGTAGTCGAAGGCCCGGGGATCGCTCTCACCGTAGACGGCGATTTTCGAGTAGTTGACGTCGCCGGTGAGTTCGGTCTCGTCCTGGTTTTTCTTGTCCTTTGGCTCGAACGTCTCGATAGCCTGCCGGCGGTTCTCGTCGGCGACGAACCGCACCACCTCGATGTGGTTCGAGAGAACGGCCTCGAGGTCGTCGTCGTAGTGCGCAAGCAGCCGGTCCATGTAGAACTCCGAGGCGGGATCCAGCGCCTGCTCGTTGCGGATGGTGTAGGGCGCCTCGAGGTTCTCGTTGATGTCCGCGATGATGGACTTGCGCTGTTCGAGCGGGACCAGCACGAGCGGGTCCTGGTTCATCGGGGACCGGACGACGTCGTCGGCGGGGTCCTGGTCGGGGATGACGTCACAGAGATTCGTCCACCTGAAGGTGTACATCCGGCCGGCCTCCCGGCGGGTGTAGTCCTCGTAGTAGCGCCGGACCTGGCGGTCGAAGTCCGACTTCCCGGAGCCGACGGGACCCAGAAGGAGTTTGATGCGCTTCTCGGGACCCAGGCCGCGCGCGCCGGACTTGACCTTGTTGACGAACTCGTGGATGGCCTCGTGGATCACCCGCCCGTAGAAGGTGTTCTCGCCGTCCTGCAGCGGGTCCTCGGCGGCGAGTTCGTACTCGACGACCCCCGCCTCCTCGTCGTACTCGGTGCCGTAGTAGTCGAACATGTCCGCGACCCGCTGGTGGGCGTTCCGGGCGATCTTCCGCGCGGCGTAGAGTTCGTCGAGATCCCCGTCGCACGAGCGCGACGTGCGCAGGTCTCCCGGTCTCGTATCCTGGTATTCCGTGCTCAGCTCGGCTAGGGTCTCGTTCCGTTCTGTCATGCTATCACAGGGTCGAGTCTGTCTGGTCGGTGACGACCGCACCCCGGGAGGGGCCGTGCGCGTGCTCCGTGCGTCCGTGCGAAACGCGCCCAGTGGCCCGTATCGGGCCTGAAATGCTCGGACGTGTCATGTGTCGACATGCCATTCCCGGCGGCGACTCGTACCGGTCGTCAACAGGTAACTGTTAGCGGGGCCGTCACCGATACTATTTATTATATGAGTATTGGGAACATAAAAACATTGCTCCGTTCGGGGACGTAGCCGCCGTTTACTGGACCCACAGCACCCACAAAAATGGGGCACAGCGTTGGGAAGGGTTGAGCGGCGGAAAAGTGGCCGAACGTCCCGTTTATGTAAGTAGGGGGCCTGAGTTTCTCAATCCGCGCCCCGGCGGGGACCGCGAGACTGATGGGGCACCCGCCCGAACTGGCTCCCGTGCCACTGGAGGACCTCCCGTCGGGCTGGCGCGTCTGGAGCGAGGAATCCACGAAAATCGTCCTCGCGTACCGGCCGGACGTGTTCAACACCGCGGACTTCCCGCCGCCCTGTCTGCCGACCATCTACGTGACCAAGGGCCGGCGCACCCGCCGTCCCGGCCGGAACGACCCCGATCCCGAGGATCCCTGGTACGTGACACTCTTCCTGGAACCGGAGGTCGAGCGGCCCACCGAGGAGTACGACACACGAACCGGGGCGACGGCGGGGGCGACCGACCTCGCCCGACAGTTCGCCGACGGCGCCATCGACTACCGCGGCCTCTACCAGGTGCCGCGACCCGAGTACTTCGAGCAACTGGACGAACTGACCGGGCGGGATCCGAGCGAACCCTGACGGCGGCCGGCCCGTCAGCGTTAATCCGTGTCGGGCACAAGGGCCGACGATGGCTACGGTCACGCTCATCGGGACCCGGCTGGCGTCGGAAGGCACCGAGTTCGTCTACCAGGGGGAATCGAGCGCCTGTGAGGGGTGTCCCTACCGCGACCAGTGTCTCAATCTCACCGCCGGCCGGCGGTACGAAGTGGTGGCCGTCCGCGAGAACGCGAACACGCTCGAGTGTGCGGTCCACGACACGGGCGTGAAAGCCGTCGAGGTGGAGCCGGTCCCGGTCAGGGCGAACGTGGCCGACGCGAGTGCCTTCGCCGGCAGCAAAGCCTCCCTCGAGGGGCCCTGTCCCCACACGGACTGTCCCAGCCACGAATACTGCGAGCCGCTGGGGCTCGACTTCGACGACGAATACCGCGTCGAGGAGATCCTCGGGGAGCCGCCACACGAGTACTGCATGCTCGACCGCGATTTGACGCTGGTGGAGTTCGCACCGCCCGACGACGCCTAGACGGTGACTCTCACTCGCTCCCGGAGGGGCGCGATTCGACGACAGTCCGGTCGGGCAACTCCGGGTCGGGCTCGCGTCCGAGAGTGAGCAACCGCTCGGTGAGCGTCAGTTCCTCTGCGCTCGGGTTCGGTTTGTCCATCTCCTCGTACTCGACGGCGATCCCCTCGTCAGCCGAGGCGATGCGGACCACACACAGCTGGTAGGAGGGATAAAAGACCGGCGGCAGCCGCCCGGCCACCACGTCCCGTCGGTGCAGCCGTTTGAGCCAGGTACCGGTGTTGACCAGCAGCCCGTCCCCGACGTCGCGGACCGTCGGACGGTGTGTGTGTCCATAACAGAAGATTGCCGTCTCGGGGTTCGTCGCGAAGACCTCGCTGGCCGCCTCCGCGTACGGTTCGTTCGGGTCCACAGTGAGGGGGGTCTCGAAGACGCCGAAGCGCTCGACGGTCTGTCTGACGTCCCGTATCAGTATCACGAGCGGCACGCCGACCAGCAGGAGCAGTCCGGCTATGGCCACGTTGACCGTCAGGATGAGCCAGGCGGTCTCGCCCGCGCGGCCGAACTGGCCGACGAAGGCCTCGACGGTTTCGACTGGCATCGAATACACGCCCGCCAGATCGAGGCCGGCGAAGATCGCCAGCAGCGCGCTAATGTTGAACAGGAACAGGAACGGGACCGCCGCATACCGCAACGCGGGGTTCATCTCCCGGTAGAAGTACTTCGAGACCAGCCAGGAGGGGATCCGCTCGGTGGGCGTGACCGCCTGGACGTCCTTCAGCCAGTTGAACCGGCCGCGGCCCGAAAGCTGGCCCGCCCGACTGGTCACGCGCGTGTTGTAGAAGTACCCGAGCGGCGTCGCATGAGCGTTACCGAAATCCTCGATGCGGTTGTTCGGGTCCCGCTGGTGGCCGTGTTCGAAGTGGATCGTCCGGTCCCCGACCGGGCGGCTCATCGACTCGGCCTGCACGAGGTCGACGTTGTACGCCGCCAGGCGGTCGACGTACTCGTCGTAGGCGGCCAGTTCGTGGTCGTGGTTACCCGGGAGGAGCGTTATCGGGACCGACCGGCCGGTCGCGCGCAACTGCTCGAACAGCTCGGGGTACAGCTCGATCAGGGTATCGAGTTTCTCGGGGCCGTCGACGGTCGTGATCTCCCAGAGCCCGAAGGCGTCGCCGTTGATCACGAGTTCGGCGTTCTCGTCGGTGCTTTCGAGGCGTTCCAGGAAGTCGAGTAACTCCTCGATGAACTCGACGTGTCCCAGTTGCTCGTCGCCCCCGATGTGGAGGTCGCTGATGACGTAGTACACCGGATCGTCGCCGTCGTCTGCCATTCACTCCGAGTCCGAACCCGGTGATAATAGGAGTTGTCCCACTCCGCGGAACCCTCAGAGCCGGGTCTGCTCGGTCCGGGCGTCGGCCGAGAGCAGCGTCACGGATTCGACGAGCAACGCGACGAGCAACGGCCCGGCGATAAAGCCGATCGGACCGAGGGTGAGGACGCCGCCGACAAAGCCGATAAAGTACAGGCTCACGGGGAGTTCGGCGGCCCAGCCGGCCAGTTTCGTCCGGATGACGGCGTCCGGGAGAAAGCCAACGAGGACCAGTCCGAGCACGAGCACCGCGACGGCCCGGCCGGTCAGACCGGCGATGAAATCACCCGCCGCCAGGACGACGACGATGATGCTGGGGCCCACGACGGGAACGAACTGGAGGACGCCGGCGGCGACGGCCAGCGCGACTGCCGAGCGGTAGCCCAGCACGGAGAACACGACCAGTGCGATGGCGAACGTGCCGACGGCGGTCGCGGCCTGGAGCCCGTAGATTGCGTACAGCGTCGCCCGGGTCCGCTCGTGGAGGGCGCGGACGACGCCGTGGTAGGCTCCCGGCACGAACCGGTCGGCTGCGTCACGCGCGGCGTCGGGCCGGAAGAGCAGACCGTAGACCAGGAGGGCGAACACGACGAGTTTCAGTGTCAGGACGGGAATCGCACGCGCAGTCTCCACCGCGATAGTGCGGAGGGTGGTCTCGGCCGACGCGATGACCGGCGCGGTGTCGACGACGTACTCGAACTCGCCGGCAGCGAGCGTGACGGAGTCGGGAATCCGTCCGAGCACGTCGAACAGTTCGGTCCGCCGGCGGTAGAGGACGAACCCGACCGGCAGGACCGCGGCGACGACTGCGAGCAGGGCGCCGCCAGCCACGGTGGCCACCGCGACCCGCCGGGGCAGTCCGAACGCGACCAGTCGCTCCCGGAGCGGATACAGAACGTACGCGACGGTGATGGCGAAAAACACCGTCCCGAGGACGCTCGCCAGTGCGCCCGCTGTGACCAGCGCGAGCACGAGCGTGAGCACGGCGAGCACGAGCGAGTGGTTCGACGAGCGGCCGACAGGCATCAGTGTTAGTTCTCGTAGTCACACCGCCAGGGTTTGTGTCTTGCGTCCGACTACAGTGATCGTCGTAGCCGACCGACGACCGGACGACCTCTGGCCGGTCAGGGGGTCGCAATGCTCACCGGAGACATCCACGACGTGGGCGAGTCTCCCGACAGTTACGTGGCCTCGTTGCCGACGGTGCCGAGCCACTCCGCCGCGTATCCGAAGACGTCCTCGTAGCCGTACGGGGACATCAACACGGGGTAGAACCCCTCCTCGGCGACGATCTCCTCGCCGTCGGCGGCCGCGAAGGCCTCCCCGGCGGGCACGTGCTCGAAGTTCGAGGCGTAGACCTCGTAGGTGCGGGCCTGCCGTTTGGGAACCTGCTGGACCAGTCGGTAGACCGGCAAA
>JAHENO010000171.1 GCA_018609945.1 Haloarculaceae archaeon
GCTGGTCGCGCTCGTGCTGTATCCCGTCCAGGTGGGCGTCGGCGCGCTCGTCGCGCTCGGCGGCGCGGCGGCCCCCTTCCCGGGGGTGCATCTGCTCGTCGGCGCGAGCATCTTCGGCGCGCTCGTGCTCGCGCTGGCATGGCACCTCGAGATCGAGACCGGCAGCGACGACGCCCTCGAGGGCGTCGAGCCGGTCGCCCCCGTCGAGGCCGAGACGCCGGCCGGGACCGACGCGCCGGCCGGCAACGAGGACGCCCCGCCGAGCCCCCTCGCGGAGCGGCCGTTTCGCGAGCGGGCCCGCGAGCGCGTTCTGGCGTACGTTCGCCTGACGAAACCCCGCCTGATGTGGCTGCTCTCCCTGGTGGCCGCCGCGGCGATGGCGCTGGCCGGCGGCCCCGGCCTGACGGTCCGGACGGTCGCGCTGACGCTGGGCGGGGGCGTCCTCGCGATCGGCGCCAGCGGGACGTTCAACCACGTCCTGGAGCGGGACCGCGACCGGCGGATGCAGCGGACCAGCGACCGCCCGGTCGCGACACACCGCATCCCGCTCGAACGTGCCGTGGCCTTCGGAGTGGGGCTGGCGGCACTGTCGCTGACCGTCTTCCTCCAGGTCAACGCCCTGACCGCGCTGCTGGGACTGGTGGCCATCGTCTTCTACAGCGTCATCTACACGCTGGTGTTGAAGCCCAACACCGTCCAGAACACGGTCATCGGCGGCGCAGCCGGAGCGTTGCCCGCACTCATCGGGTGGGCCGCGGTGACCGGGCGGGTCGGCCTGCCCGGTCTCGTGCTCGCGGGCTTCATCTTCGTCTGGACGCCCGCACACTTCTACAACCTCGCGCTCGCCTACAAGGAGGACTACGCCCGCGGCGGGTTCCCGATGATGCCCGTCGTGCGGGGGGAGACGACCACCCGCAAGCACATCCTCCTGTGGCTGGGCGCGACGCTCGCGGCCGCGTCGGCGCTCATCTGGCTGACCGACCTCGGGTGGCTCGCCGCCGCGACGACCACCGTGCTCGGGGCCGTGTTCCTGTGGGCCGTCGTGCGACTCCACCGCGAGCAGACCGAGCAGGCCGCGTTCCGGGCTTTCCACGCCTCCAACGCGTACCTCGGCCTGGTGCTCGTCGCGATCGTCGTCGACGCGCTCGCTGTGTGAGCGACTAGTCGCTTCGATCACATATCCTCGTAGACAACGTCCCCCCCGACGACCGTCATCGCCACGTCGATGTCCGCAATCTTCGCGCCGGGCACCTCCCAAGGGGAGTCCTCAAGTACCACGAAGTCAGCACACTTCCCGGGCTCGACGCTCCCCATCCGATCCTCGTCGAACCCCGCGTAGGCGGCCCCCTGCGTGTACGCCCGCAGCGCGTCCGTGACCGAGAGGCGCTGTGCGGGTTCGGGGGCAGTGACGGTCTGCTCGATGCCGTACAGCGGGGCCATCGGCATGCAATCGCTGCCAAAGGCGAGGGTGGCGCCAGCGTCCTGGAGCGCACCGAACCGGTTCGAGTCGCGGCGGCGCTCGACGCCCAGCCGGCTGTCGTACAGCCCGCCCTCGCCGGCCCACTTCAGGAAGTTCGGCTGTGCCGAGACCACCACGTCCGACGCTCCCAGCCGCTCGATGAGGTCGTCGGTCAGCACCTCCGCGTGTTCGATGCGGTGGCGTCCGCCGGCCGTCCCCTCGTGTGCGTCCAGCGCGAGCGCGATGGCCTCGTCGCCGATGGCGTGCAGCGCCACCTGCAACCCGGCGTCGTCCGCCCGCGCGACCAGTCCTTCGAGGTCCTCCCGGCTCTCCAGCAACATGCCGCGGTTCTCGCTGGCCTCGGTCCCCCCCTCCGTGTTCTCGTCCCCTCCGGCGTCGGCGTATGGCTCCGAGAGGCGGGCGGTGCGGCCGCCGATGCTGCCGTCGGTGTAGGTCTTGATCGCGCCGACGCGCACGCGGTCGCTCCCGGAGTTGGTCCGCAGGCCAGTCTCGATGACGGCGTCGAGGTGGTCGGCCCAGTAGTTGATGCGGACCCGCAGCGTCAGCGTGTCGTCGATGTCCATCTCGCGGTAGACCCGCGGCGCTGCCGACCGGCGGACCATGTCGTGGACGGCCGTGACCCCGCGGGCGTTGGCGTGTGCCTGGGCGGCCAGCAGGTACGCACGCATACCCTCGGGTCCCGGTTTGGTCGCCTCGTAGACGACGTCGACGCCCCCCTCGACGAGGACGCCCGTGGGGTCGCCGCCAGCCGTGCGGACGTCGACGGCGGGCATCTCGCCGCGGTGTCGGTCGAGGGCGACGCTGTTGACCGAGACGAGGTGCATGTCCTCGCGGAAGGCTGCGACGGGGCGGTCCTCGCTGACCGCGTCGAGGTCGTCGCGGGTGAGGTACGCACCGTCCCACCGGCTCTCGTCGTAGCCGTAGCCGAGGATCCAGTCGTCGTCGCGATGGTCCATCGAGGCCTCGCGGAGGCGGTCCAGACACGCCTCGGGGGAGTCGGCGCCGGTCAGGTCGGCCTCCAGGCGGCGCCGGCCGACGAACTCCATGTGGGTGTGGGCGTCGACGAACCCCGGCAGGAGGTGCCGGCCGTCGAGGTCCACCACCTCGGTCCCGACGCCCTCCAGAAATCCGACCTCGTAGGCGTTCCCGACGCGGACGACCCGGCCATCGCGGACGGCGACCGCCGCCGCTGTCCCGTCGCTCCCGTCCAGCGGGTGGACGACGGCGTTCGTGAAGATCCGGTCTGCGGCCGCTGTCATACCTCCATCGGGGATTGCGAGCGCGTTAACCGTTTGGGTCTTCGCGCCGGTCCGGCAGCCTTAGGACGGCCGCCCCCGAGGATGCGCGCATGACAGATCCAGCGGACCTCGCCGCCCGAGTGCGCGAGGGCGAGTTGCGCCTCTACGAACTCGACGACCACGCCGACCCGGAGACTGCGGCGGCAGCGCGCCGACATCTCGTCGCGAGCGAGACGGACGCGAATCTCGAAGCCGTCGGTGACTACACGTTCGCGGCCGCCGACGCCGAGGCGAACGTCGAGAATCTCGTCGGCGCTGCCCAGGTGCCGATGGGCGTCGCCGGTCCCGTCCCGGTCGACGGGAGCGCCGCCGACGGCGAGTATTACCTCCCGCTCGCGACGACTGAGGGCGCACTCGTCGCCAGCGTCAACCGCGGGCTCTCGGCCATCCGCGCCGCCGGCGGCGCCACGGCCCGGGTCACGGACTCGGGGATGACCCGCGCACCCGTGTTCCGCGTCCGGGGGGTCGCACAGGCCCAGCAGGTCGCCGAGTGGGTCCGGGAACACACCGCCGACCTCCGGGAGGCAGCCGAGTCGACGACCAGCCACGGCGAACTGCTCGACGTCGACCCCTACGTCGTCGGTGACTCCGTCTTCCTGCGGTTCGTCTACGACACCAAGGACGCGATGGGGATGAACATGGCCACCATCGCGACGCGGGAGGCCGCCGACATCGTCGAGAGCGAGACGCCCGCCGACCTGGTGGCGCTGTCCGGCAACCTCTGTACAGACAAGAAGCCCGCCGCCATCAACGCCGTCGAGGGGCGGGGTCGGACGGTCAGCGCCGACGTGGTCCTCCCCCGCGAGTACGTCGAGGAGACGCTGAAGACCACCCCGGAGGCGATGGTCGAGGGTAACACGCGCAAGAACTTGGTCGGCAGCGCCAAGGCCGCCTCGCTGGGGTTCAACGCTCACGCCGCCAACACCGTCGCGGCCGTCTTCCTCGCGACCGGCCAGGACGCCGCCCAGGTCGTCGAAGGGGCAAACGCCATCACGACGATGGAAGTCCGCAAGCGTGAACGTGACGGGGACGACGAAACCGACGCGGGTGGCGACCTCTACGCGAGCGTCTCGCTCGCGTCCCTGGAGGTCGGGACCGTCGGCGGCGGCACGAAACTCCCCACCCAGTCGGCGGCACTCGACGTCCTCGGTCTGGCTGGCGGGGGCGACCCGCCGGGCGCGAACGCGGACGCGCTCGCGGAGGTCATCGCCGTGGGCGCGCTCGCCGGCGAACTCTCGCTGGTCGCCGCGTTCACCTCGCGGCACCTCGCCAGTGCGCACGCGGAACTCGGGCGGTGAGGCGGCTTGGAGGCAAATGACACCAACAGGCATCGACAGTACATTTTTGCATCTACACGTACTTGTACGTGTACGTGTGTCATCCAAGAATATCACAGTCACAGAAGACGCCTACGAGCGGCTCAAGGCACTCAAGCGCGAGGACGAGAGTTTCAGCGACCTGGTGGTTCGTTTGACAGAGAACGCCGACCCGATGGCATTTGCCGGGTCCTGTCCCGGTCTCGGCGAACACGTCGAGGCGGCACGAAGCGAGCTCGAGGATGATCTGACGGACCGCCACGATGAACTGTTTGGATAGCTCCTACGTCGTCGATTTTCTCGACCCCCAGCAGGACCACCACGATGCGGCAGTGGCGTGGATGCGCGACCATTCCGAGGAGGCCTTGGCGGTCCCGGCCATCTGTGCCTTCGAAGTGATTCGCGGGACGGCCCGTGCAGGCGACGACAGGTTCGACCGCGCTGTCGGCTTTTTGCGAACGCTAACGGTACTCGATCTCGATATCGACGCTGCTATCGCGGCAGGGGAGTTGGACGGTCGACTCCACGCCCGAGGAGAACCACTCGGGCCACGGGATACGCTCGTTGCGACAGCGGCAGGCCAACACGGGTACGAACTCGTCACCCGTGACCGGGACTTCGAGGCGGTGCCAGGTCTCGACGTGATACTGTACGATAGACGGGAATAGCGACGTCAGCAGTGGTACGACGCCAGTCGGGCTGGTTCCACTCCTACAGCGGCCGGTACTCGCCGCCGGATTCGCTGACGCGCCCGGCACGGACGAGTTTGTCCAGCGCGCGCCGCGCGTACTCGGGCGGAACGCCGCGTTCCTCGGCGTACTCGACGATGGTCGCCTCGTCGGGCGCGTCGTGTTCGCGTAGCGCCGCCAGGACGGTCTCCTTTCGACTCGGCCCGCCACTACCCTCCCCCTCGGTGGCGCGGTCGGCCGCCGCGTCCACTTCGTCGCTGTCGACGCCCGACGCTTCGAGGTAGGTTTCGTCGTCGATCCCCGCGTCTTCGATCCGGTCGTCCAGTTGTGCGAACGAGTCGAGTTCGGCGAAGGCGTCGCCGTGGCCCTGGCGGGCGGCGAGCATCGAGGCCCGGACCTCCCGGGCGTGGTCGGGGTCGTCGGTCGTGACGAACTGCTTGCGCTTCTCGTAGGCGCGCGTCTGGCCGCAGGTCGGACACTGGCTCGTCTCCGGCCGTCCCTTGACGACCCACAGCGAGGAACACTCCGGACACCCCACGACGGCGTACATGTCTGGGGGGTGAGGTCCCGCGGGCAAGAATCCACCGGCCCCGGACTCCGCACATATATACGCCCGCCGCTCGACCTCACGACCATGTCGGTAGACGGCGACACCTTCAGGCAGATCATAGGGAACTTCGCGACCGGTGTGACCGTGATGACGCTCCCCGAGCCACACGGCATGACCGCGAACGCGGTATCGAGCGTCTCGCTGGACCCGCCGCTCGTGCTGGTCTGTGTCGACCACGACACCGAGTGTTACGAGCTACTCGACGGAGGGACCGACGCCTACTGTCTCAACATCCTCGCGGACGACCAGCGCGACCTCGGGGAGTACTACGCGGACATGCTCGACCTCGAGGACGACCCCTTCGAGACCCGCCCGACCCGCACGGCTGCGACCGGGGCTCCGGTCTTCGAGAACGCCATCGGCTACCTGGACTGTTCGGTCGAGGCGGCCCACGAGGCCGGCGACCACACCATCTACGTCGGCCGCGTCGAGGCGGCCGACCTCCTCGACGGCGAGGCCGACCCCCTGCTCTTTTTCCGCGGGCAGTGGGCCGAACTGTAACGACGCTTTCGGGGTTTGGCCACACGACCGACAGACCCCCGAGGGTTGACTACCGCTGGCACCGACCGGAGTGACGTGCCGGACGACGGAGCGACACCAGCGACCGACTTGCCGAGGTGGTCTCTGATCTGAAGGAATACCCACGTTTCGGCGATGACGAAATTCCAATCCCGTAGACGCTGCTGACTCCACCCTCTCTAGCCGCACTGGAGACATCGCCATAGCTGTTCCCTGTCAGGACCGGCCGTGATGGATACAGCACGCGTGTCCGGTACCGACGCGTCTTCATAGCGACGGCTGTTCAGTACCGGATCGACCACAAGACGGCGTGCGGTGTACCTGGGAAACAGTTCCAACTGTCACTACAGATTGAGGATCAGCCGTTACTTTCCTCTCAGCCCGAGGTTCTCGAAGGTCCCGATTGCCTGGAGGAGTAATCTTTCCGAGAACCCCGCAACGAATGACACTCCCAGTATCAACGACGCCGATAGCGTCTCCGGCGCAACGAAGCCGGCAACGAGAAGGAGATAGATGAGCAACGCGGACGCGGCCCCGATGATCGCTCGTGCAATCGCCAGCCACGAGCCGAGAACCTGTTCGAGGTACCGCGTCGTCTCGGACCCCCGTCCGGCTGTCAACAGACCGCTGATCGAGGCACCCATGATCCCGAATATCATAACGAGTATCAGGAACGTCCGATTTTCGACCGAGGGGTTCAATACGACCCCCGGAAAGAGAAACACGATAAACACGATTGCAAGCGCGGTATTTACCATGAAATTCAGAATGTTGATCCGGATACTCTCCATGCGCTGATACAATTCGAGGTAGTGATTGTGTAGGATTTCGTTTGCCTCCAAGACTTCCTGGATTCCGATAGATGTCTTCATGCTTCCCTCACTGGTTAGCAATCCTTCAATCGCTTCTCGTCTTGTTTTGTCAGAAAAGTTCTGTGCCCGTTGTAAAATCGAACGGGCTCGAATAGTGACCGCGTCCTTATCCAGTACCACGAGCCCGTAGAGGAGGAGTCGCCGTGCCTCGAAGTATGCTCTGAAGGCGTCCTCGGTTCGGAACAGTGCCCGCGTTTCCGCCTCGTTCAACAGGTCCATCGTCTTTTTCGCCCACAAAAACACCATATCTCCTTCAAATTCCGTCCCCAGCTGTTCCTTGATATCCCGTTTTATTTCAGCAACCTCTGCGTCTGAGAGGGTATCACTGTCTCTACCGGCGAAATAATCACGGTATGTTCGGCGATCAATTCCCAGAAGTGATTCGAAGGCGTTCACTTTGTGTTGATCGAGTTCCATCGCACCCCAGGCGGCGTCTTCGAACAGTTCGGAATCCGTCTCAAACACCCCGGTTCCTTCCTCAGTGTCCGAGGCACGGATTAGAAGTGCAACGAGGGAGGTCCGATGTTTTAAAACCATGATGTCACCCTGTAGTTGTTTTCTCAACTGTGCCTTTCCGACAATGATGTCTTTGACGATGACAAACAGATACAGCAGATACATCAGAAACGACCTGAAAACCCCACAGATCCTTCGATACCGATTGTACCACTTGTTAGTGGGGGACACGCGGTTCACCTCTCTGAATGTGGAGTGTTCTCATACCGCACATACCGTCGTAGATGACAATAATGTTTCTATGCGGTCGGACCGAGTTCGAATAGCGACCAGAGCCGACTTTCATAAGGTCGTGCGTAAAGTATTACCACTAATCACGGACATAGATAGTTCCAGATATTCGGTTCCTCAACTGTTGGAAGTCCTCGTTGACTCGATGGAAACGCTGCTACCCTATCAGAGCGTGAACCAAGATGGGGCGCAAGAGACCGACCTTGATTCCGTGCCATCGAGCACGTCTCGCTGACTGGTCCGTGTGCGAAAGAAGCCGAGTCATGGGCGTTACAGCCC
>JAHENO010000172.1 GCA_018609945.1 Haloarculaceae archaeon
CGACGCCGTCCTGGTGAACGACCCCTACCACGGGGGCGCACACCTCCCGGACCTGACGCTGGTGACGCCGGTCTTCGAGGGCGGGGAGGCCGTCGCGTTCGCGGCAAACCGCGCCCACCACGCCGACGTCGGCGGCGCCCGCGCCGGGTCAGTTGCGGCCGATTCCACCGAAATCTACCAGGAGGGGCTCCGGATTCCGCCGGTCAAACTCTACGAGGGCGGCGAGCGCAATCCGGCGGTGATGGCGATGGTGCGGGCGAACGTCCGGACGCCCGAGGAGCGACAGGGCGACCTTCGCGCCCAGGAGGCAGCCAACCGGACCGGCAGCCGTCGCTTCGAGGAACTGCTCGACGAGCACGGACCCGACGAGGTCGAGGCCGCCCTGGCGGAGATCAAGGACTACTCCGAGCGCCGGATGCGCGCGGAGATCGAGACCCTCCCGGACGGCACCTACACCTTCGCGGACGTCCTCGACGGCGACGGCCAGGGCAACGAGGACCTGCCCGTTCGGGCCGCGGTCACCGTCGACGGCGACGCCATCACCGTCGATTTCGCGGGCACCGCGGACCAGACCGACGGGCCCGTCAACGCCGTCTTCGCGGTGACCGCCTCGGCGACCTACTACGCGGTCCGGTGTGTCACCGACCCCGACATCCCGCCCAACCACGGCTGTTATCGCCCCATAACCATCGAGACGCCCGAGGGCTCGATCGTCGACCCCGAGCCGCCGGCCGCGGTGGTCGGGGGCAACCTCGAGACGTCCCAGCGCGTGACCGACGTCGTCCTCGGGGCGCTCGCGGAGGCCGACCCCGAGCGGGTGGTCGCGGGCTGTCAGGGGACGATGAACAACGTCACCTTCGGCGGGACCGACCCCCGCGACGGCAGGCCCTACACCTTCTACGAGACCCAGGCCGGCGGCTTCGGCGGCCGCGCCGGCAAGGACGGCATGGACGGCGTCCACGTCCACATGTCCAACACCCTGAACACCCCCGCGGAGGTGCTGGAGACGGCCTATCCGCTCCGGGTCGCGGCCTACAGCCTCCGCGATGATTCGGGCGGGGCCGGCCAGTTCCGCGGCGGACTCGGCGTCCGCCGGGACATCGCGGTCCGGGACCACCGCGCGACGTTCAGCCTGCTGGCCGAGCGCCACGAGCACGCCCCCTACGGGCTGGCCGGCGGCGCCGACGGGACGACTGGCGAGGCGTGGCTGGAGCGCGACGGCGAGATGACGCGCCTGCCGGCGAAGGCGACCCGGACCCTCTGGCCGGGCGACGTCGTGAGCGTCCGCACGCCCGGCGCCGGTGGTTACGGTGACCCCACAGAACGGTCCCTCGACGCACTCGAACGGGACGTCCGCCTGGGCAAGGTCTCCGTCGAGGCGGCCGTCGAGGCGTACGGCGTCGACCACGAGACCCTCGAAGCGGCCCTGGCCGACCAGCCGGCCGACGCCCCGCGAACGGACACCATGGAGGAGGACGATGGTTCGTGACCCGCGCGCTCCGGTACGTGCCCCACCTCGCCGCGGCGGGCGTCGGGTACGTCCTGTTCGCGTACGCGGCCATCCCGTCGGTGGTCGTCGCGGAACTGGGCGCCGGGTACGCCCAGCTGGGATTGCTCACGAGTGCCCCCCTGCTCTCGTTCGCGCTGGTCCAGCCCGTCGGCGGACGGCTCCTCGAACGCCATCCCGCCGCGGACGTGCTCATGTGGGCGACCCTCGCCCACGCGGGCCTGACGGTCGCGCTCTCGGTTGCGCCGACCTACCCGGTTGCGCTCGCGCTCCGGGTCGCGTGGGGGCTGGCGGCCGGCCTGCTGATCGGGGCGGGCGCGACCCACCTCGCGCGGCTGGCCGAGGGGGCCGCCGCGACCCGCCAGCAGGGCGTCTTCGGCGGGATGATCACGCTCGGCGGCGCGGTCGCGTTCGCGCTCGCACCGCGGCTGGCACCCCTCGTCGGGAGTTCTGGCACCCAGGCCCCGGGCGTGGCGCTGGCGGTGCCGGCGGCCCTCGCACTCGCGGCCATGGACCGGCGGCCGACGGCTCCCACGGCCACGGCAGGCGATGGCCCAGCCCTGTCGGTGCTCGCGAACCCGGCCGTCGCCGCCGCAGCGCTCGCGTACGTCGCCATCATCGGCTCGTACGTGACCCTCTCGACGTTCATCACGGCCTACGTCGCGGACCTGGGGCTGGTCGGCCCGCTGAACGTCCTCGTGTTGCTGGTCGCCACCGCGGGCCGGGCCGGCGGCGGGGCGGCGCTCCCGCTGGTAACGAGCGACAGGCGCCTGACCGCCGGGTCGTTGGTGGTCGCCACCGCGGGGTTCGGCGTTCTCGCGGTCGGGCCCGGCCCGGCGCTCGTCGCGGGCCTGCCGCTGGTGGCGATGCTCGCCGTGACGGCCCCGTTCGGCGCCGTCTACACGCTCGCGGCCAGTGCCACCGACATGGAGGGGACCGCCATCGCGGCCGTGCTCGCCGCGGGCAACCTCGCCGCGGTGGTGCTTCCCACGGTAGCGGGTGCACTGCGGGACGCGACCGGCGGCTACGGCGGGGGGTTCGCGTTGCTCGCCGCGGTCGACGCGCTCGCGGTCCTGGCAGTGCTCGCCGTCCGGGAGGTGTGACCGATGGTTGAGACCGGGTTGCTCAACGCCGTCCTCCGGGGACTCGTGACGGGCAGCCTCATCGCTGCCGGCGCGCTGAGCCTCTCGTTGCTGTACAGCATCGCCCGGGTGCCGAACTTCGCCCACGGCGACATGATCACCATCGGCGCGTACCTCGTGCTGGCGTTCAACAGGCCGGGCGAGATCCCCGCGTTGCCCGACACCGCCGGGCTCGGGTTGCTCGTGGCCGCCGTGCTGGGTATCCTGGGTGCCGGCGCCCTGGGGGTGGCCTACGAGCTGAGCATCTTCCGGCGGTTCCGGGCTCGCGAGGCCGACCTCGTGACGATGATCATCGTCTCGCTCGGGCTGGCGCTCGTGTTACAGAACCTCGTCATCTTCCTCGTGGGGACGAAAAACGTCAAGTACGACACGCCGAACGTCCAGAGCCTGAACGTCGACGTCTACGCCGGCAGTCGCCTCACCGTCGAGTTGACACAGCGACAGGCCGGGGAGGTGGTCACCCTCGCCTCGTGGGGCTACGCCTGGGTCCTGCTCGTCGCGGCCGTTCTCGCCGCGGCGGCCCTCGGATACGGCGTCTACCGCATTCGGGCGAAGGAGAGCGGGTTCGACACCGTCCACCTCGTCCCGCCGTGGGTGCTGGGCGTGCTCACCGCGCTGACCGCGTTGGTCGTCTTCGCGATACTCCTGCGTTCCAGTCCGGGCCCCACGGCCGGGGCTGCCGCCAGCACGCGGGTGACCGCCGGGGCGAAGGACGTGGCGGTCATCGGGCTGACGTTCCTGGCGATGTTCCTGCTGAACGTCCTGCTGAAACGGACCAAGCTGGGGATGGCGATGCGGGCGACGGCGGACAACATGTCACAGGCCCGCGTCAAGGGCGTCGACGTCGACCGCGTCCAGCTCGTCGTCTGGGTCGTCGCGGCGCTGTTGACCGCGCTCGCGGGCGTCCTCGCCGGGTGGTTCGCGTCGAACCTCACCCCGACGATGGGCTTCGATCTGCTGTTGCCCATCTTCGCGGCTGTCATCCTCGGGGGCATCGACTCCCCCTACGGGGCCGCCGCCGGGGCGCTGGTCGTCGGACTGAGCATGGACGTTGGCGTCTTCCTGTTGCCCCCCGGCTTCGCCGCCTACCGCGTCGCCATCGCGTTCGTCGTGCTGGTCGTCGTCCTGCTGGTCAAACCCGAAGGCCTCTGGGGGGGTCGGTGAGATGGCACTCGCCGACTTCACCATCTCGCTGTTGACGTTCGTCACCATCTACAGCCTCTTCGGCCTCGGGCTGAACCTCAAGTACGGCTTCACCGGCCTCATCGACTTCGGCCACGTCGCCTACTTCATGGTCGGTGCCTACATCGCGGTGGTGTTCACCCTGCCCGCCGGCGAGGTCACCTCGTATGCGGGCGTCGGCGGGATCGGCCTGCCCAGCCTGCTGGGTGGCCTGCCGCTGGGCGGGCTGCTCGCGTGGGCGCTCGCCGTCGTCGTCGCGATGGCCGTCTCGGCTGTCGTCTCGCTGCTGGTCGGCGTCCCGACACTCCGATTGCGGGAAGACTACCTCGCCATCACGGCGCTGGGCATCGCGACCATCCTCAACTCGGTGGTCAACAACGAGCGGTGGCTGTTCAACGGTCCCTTCGGGATCCGCGAGATCCACCAGCCCCTCCGGGAGTCGTTCCCGGTCGGGACTGGGAGCTTCCAGCTCAACATGGCCATTCTGGGGGGCGTGTCGGTACTCGTGTTAGGGTATGCCGCGTACCGAACGGCGCTGATCGTTCGCGGCGTCCCGCGTCGGCCGGCCGCGGTGATGACTGTCGCCGTCCTCTCGCTCGCTGCGGGCGGTGTGGCGCTGATCCAGCCGGGGTCGGTGCGGCTGGCCGGGCTGGCCGGGCTGGCCGTCGCCGCGGCCACGGGATGGTGGGCGCTGCGGCGTGCGCCGGACGTCTTGCAGGTGTTCGCGTTCGGGGCCGCCGAGGCGTTCGTCCTCTGGTATTTCGTCGGCCCCGTACTGACGGATGGCCCGGTCGAACTCGTCCGGAACGCCCTGTGGCTGTTCGACGCCAGTGCGGGGGCCGCGGGCGGGCTGGATTACTCCCGGTTCGTGTTCCTGCTGTCGGTCGTGGTACTCGTCCTGGGGTACCTGTTCGTCGAGCGGGTGATGCACAGCCCTTACGGGCGCGTGCTGCGGGCGATCCGCGAGGACGAGGACGTCCCCCAGGCGCTGGGGCGGTCGACCTACCGGTACAAGATACAGAGCCTGATGCTCGGGTCGGCGCTGGCCGGCGCAGCCGGGGCGCTGTGGGCAGTCCAC
>JAHENO010000173.1 GCA_018609945.1 Haloarculaceae archaeon
ATCACTCGACGGACCCGACGCCGAGGTGCCGGTCGAGGACCGCCGTGTTCTCGCGGACCGACGCGGCGGGACCCTCGTGGACGATCCGGCCCTTCTCGAGGATGTAGGTGTACTCCGAGACCTCAAGGGCGACGGGGATGTTCTGCTCGACGAGCAGGACGGTGATCCCCTGGTCGTTCAATTCGCGGATGATGTCCTCGATGTCGCGGACGATGTAGGGGGCCAGTCCCTCGGTCGGTTCGTCGAGCAACAGGAGGTCGGGGTCGGCGACGAGCGCCCGCGCGATCGCGAGCATCTGCTGTTCACCTCCCGAGAGGACCGACCCGTGGCTGTCCGCACGCTCTTTCAGGTTCTCGAACGTCTCGAGGACCTCGTCGACGGACGTCTCGCCGCCGGCCCCGAGCCGTCCCATTTCGATGTTCTCCCGGACCGTGAGGCCGGGGAACACGCGCCGGTCCTCGGGGACGAACGTGATCCCCCGCTGGATGGTCTGTTCGGTCGGCAGGTCGGTGATGTCCTCGCCGTCAAAGGTGATCGTGCCGGCGGTGGGCGACACGTTGCCGACGATCGAGCGGAGCGTGGTCGTCTTGCCGACGCCGTTGCGCCCGACCAGCGAGACGACCGACCCCTCCTCGACGGTCATGTCGACGCCGCGCAACACCTCGGTGAGGTCGTACCCGGCGCGGACGCCAGCAAGCGAGAGGAGCGGGTCGGTCACGCACGGACACCCCCGAGATACGCCTCGCGGACGTCCTCGTCGGCGGCGATCTCGGCCGGGTCACCCGTCGCGAGGACCTCGCCCCGCGTCAGCACGGTCACGCGGTCGGACACTTCCATCACGAGGTCGATGTCGTGTTCGATGAGCATCAGCGTCCGGTCGGCCAGCACGTCCTCGATCAGGTCGATGGTCGCCCGGGTCTCCTCGCTGCTCATCCCCGCGGTCGGTTCGTCGAGCAGCACGAGTTCGGGGTCGGTCGCGAGGACGATCCCGATTTCGAGGCGGCGCTGGTCGCCGTAGGCCAGCGTCTCCGCGAGTTCCTCGGCCCTGTCGGCGAGGCCGACTTGCTCCAGCACGCCGGTCGTGCGGTCGTTTATGTGGTCGAACGTCTCCTTGTCTCTGAGCATCTCCTCGCGGACGGTCATGTCGTCGTCGAGGACCGACTGGGCCGCCAGTCGGACGTTCTCGCGGACGGTGAGTCCGCCGAAAATATTGGTTATCTGGAACGAACGGCCCAGCCCACGCCGGACGCGCTCGTGTGGCGGCAGGTCCGTGACGTCCTCACCGTCGAAGCGGACCGTCCCCGAGGTGGGGGTCATCGCGCCGGTGATGCAGTTGAACAGCGTGGTCTTGCCGGCGCCGTTCGGGCCGATGACGCTCCGGAATTCGCCCCGCTCGACAGCCAGGTCGACGCTGTCCACGGCGAGCAGTTCCCCGAACTGCTTGGTCAGCCCCGCGGTTTCCAGGACCGGACCCTCGCGGGTCCCGGTGGCGCCGGTGCCGTCAGTCATCCGCGTTCACCTCCCGGTCCTCGACGCCGAGGGGTGGGTCGCCTTCGTCGGACCCGAGGCGCCGGGCGAGGAGCGCGGGGACCGACACCAGCCCCCGGGGGACGAAGAGCACGAAGACGACGAACACCGCCCCGATGATCATCCGCCACTGTTCGGTATGGGAGGAGAGGATGTCCTCGGCGCCGATGAACACGCCGGCGCCGATCATGGGGCCAAAGAGGGTGCCCATGCCGCCCAGCAGCGTCATCACGATGACCTCCCCGGAGTTGATCCAGTGGAGCGTCTGGTCGGGCGAGATGACGAACGTGTCGGGGTTGACCGCGAGCAGCCCCCCGGCCAGGCCCGCAATGGCGCCGCTGATGACGAACGCCCGGCGCTTGTACCTGGTGACGTCGTAGCCGACGAACGCGGCGCGCTCGTCGCTCTCGCCGATGGACTGGAGGACGCTCCCGAAGGGGGCGTTCATGAACCGCCGTGCCACCAGCAGCGTCCCGACCGCCAGCGCCAGCGCCACGTAGTAGAACACCACCGAGGACCCGACAGTGACCCCCGCGACCGTCAGTTCGATTTCCGAGAGGCGGGGGCCGACGCCAGCGAGTCCGAGGAGGGCGTCGAAGCCGAGCAGCCCGTCGCTGCCGCCGGTGAACTCGACCTTGAAGACGGCGCTGTAGACCAACTCTGCAAAGGCTAGCGTGATCATCGCGAAGTAGACCCCGGAGACGCGGATCGAGAGGCTCCCCACGACCCAGGCCAGCGCCGCAGGGACGAGTACGGCAGCCAGCAGCGCGACCAGAAACGAGGGTGCCAGATGCAGGAGTGCGAGCGCCCCGGCGTAGGCCCCGACGCCGAAGAACATCGCGTGGCCCAGGGAGACCAGGCCCGCAGAGCCCATCACGAAATCCAGCGAGAGCGCGAAGAGCGCCCACACGAGCATCGTGTTGGCCAGCGTCACGTAGAAACCGTTGTCGGTGACCGTCGCGACGACGGGAAAGACCGCCAGTCCGGCGACCGCGAGAACGCCAAGTCGCCGACGCGTCCCGGCCGCGAACACTCCGCCGTAGGCGCCGACCAGCAGTTCGCCCTCCTCGTCGCCCCCGCCGCCCCACTCGGGGTTCCCGAACAGTCCCTGGGGTTTGAGCAGCAATACGGCGATCATCAGCAGGAAGACCGTCAGCCCCTCGAGAACGGGGAGGTAGGTCCTCGTCAGCGTCTGGACGACGCCCACGAGGAGACCCCCGAAGACGGCCCCCCGGAAACTGCCGAGGCCGCCGAGCACGACGATGATGAAGGCCGGGATGATGACCGACCCGCCCATGTTGGGGTTGACGTTCTGGTAACCGCCGAGGACGATGCCCCCGACGGCGGCCAGGGCGGCCCCGAAGCCGAACACGAGCGTGTAGTAGCGGTCGATGTCGATGCCGACGTTGCGGACCATCTCCCTGTCCTGCGAGCCCGCACGGACGACCATGCCGTACCGCGTCCGGTTGAGGGCCAGCCAGGTGCCCGCCGCAAGCAGGGCGGCGATGGCGATCATGAAGAGGTTGTAGACGGCGACGCGGACGCCGAAGGCACCGACGGGCTGGGAGAGGACCGCGGGAACGGCCAGCTGTTGCTGTTGCTGGCCCCAGGTGAACCGGATGACGTCGTTGATGATGAGGACGAGCCCGAAGGTGAGCAGGATGTGATAGAGCGGGTTGCGGCCGTAGAGGGGACGGACGGTGAACCGTTCGATGGCCACGCCGACGACGCCGACCGCCAGCGGCGCGACGACGAGCGCCACCGGGAACCCGAGGTTCGCCCCCAGCGGGTCGACGAGGCTCAGCGCGAAGTACGCCCCCAGGGCGAACAGTTCGCCGTGCGAGAAGTTGATGACGTCCATCACGCCGAAGATGATCGACAGGCCCGCCGCCAGCAGGACGTAGACCATCCCCAGGGTGACCCCGTTGAGCAACTGTTCCGCGGCGTTGGCGACGGCCGACATCGGGGAGTCAGCCCATCTCGCAGCCGAGTTCGCTCGCCGGCGGAAGCGCCTCCTCGCCCTCCGTCTTCTCGAGGAGGTCGACCGCGGCGAGTTCGCCATCGCCCGCGACCATCTCGCTCATCCAGGTGGGGTTGGTGGCCTGGTGGTCGCCCTCCCGGAGGGTGACGTCCCCGAGGACGGTCGTGAAGGTCCCGCCCGCGAGGGCGTCCCGCGCGTCGGCGGGATCGGTGCTGCCGGCCTCCTGCATGCCCTTGGCGATCAGCCGCAGGGAGTCGTAGCCGACCCGCTCGAAGTTGTCGGGGGTGGCGTCGTACTCGCTGTTGAAGGCGTCGACGAACTGCCCGTTGTCGCCGGTGTCGAGCGCGGCGGTGTAGCGGACGCCGCCGAAGGTGCCGACGGCGTTCCCCTTGGTCGCTCCGCGGACCACCAGGAAAGACATCGTCGGGCCGACCAGGGCGACCTGGTCTTTCAGCCCCTCCTCGGCAGCCTGGTTCACGAAGTTGATGAGGTCGCCGCCGGTCATCCCGAGGATGGCCGCGTCGGCCTCGGAGTTGCCGATCTGGGTGATGAACGAGCCGAAGTTCGACGAGCCCAGTTCCGAGGCCGTCTTCCCGACCTCGGTGAAGTCGTCGTTTGCCGCCTGCATCCGGGATTTCGTGCGGTTGTACACCGAATCGCCGTAGGCGTAGTCGGCGATGTGGAACCAGACGTTCGACCCGAGGTTGTTGACGGTGTAGGCTGAGATGGCCTCCGCGACCTGTGCGGTGTTGGTCTCGACGCGGAACACCCACTCGTTGCAGGCCTGACCCGTGATTGGCACGGCCGCCCCGCCCGGGAAATAGATGAACTCCTCCTGGGCGGCGAACTCATTGAGCGACAGCGCCACCGAACTGGAGATGGCCCCGAAGAGGTACTGGGCGCCGTCCTCCTGGACGACCTTCTGGGCGCTCTGCTGGGCCGCTCCCGCCTCCGTGCCGGTGTCCTCGTAGACGGCGTCGAGTTCGAGGTCGTACTCGTCGCTGTCGTTGATCTGCGAGACGGCGAGTTTCGCCCCGTTGCGCTGCCCGGGACCGAGCGAACTGTAGGCGCCGGTGATCGGGTTCACCACCCCGACGGTCACCGACCCCAGGTCGGACGGACTCCCGTCGGTCGACCCGCCGTCGTCGTCCGTGTCGCCGCCGTCGCCATCTCCACCGTCGCTCCCGCCCCCGTCGCCGCCACTGTCGCCGTTGCCACTGTCGCCGCCGTCGCCACCACAGCCTGCGAGCCCCACCGCACCCGCCGCCCCTGCCAGCGCGAGGAATCGTCTCCGTGTGTGACTCCGCGTCTCGGACAGTCGCCCCTCTGGCTCGTGCATACGTACGCCAGTCAATGGTCTCTCATGATTAATAAAACCTGCTGTGGGCTGCGCCCCTCTCTATCCGGCACGGCAAAGTTTTTTGCCGCGCTGCCCGCCCACCTACAGACGATGACCGACACAGTCCTCGTCACAGGCGGCACCGGCTTTCTGGGCTCGTACGTCGCGGCCGATCTCGTCGCGGAGGGACACGACGTCGTGGCCTACGACCTCTCGACCGACGACCACATCCTCTCGAAGCTCGGGGTGGCCGCGGACGTGACGATCAGGCGCGGAGACGTCACGGACCCGACCGACGTCGTCCGCGCGGTCCGGGAGACGGGCGCGACGCGGGTCGTCCACCTGGCCGCGCTGTTGACCAACGCCGCCCGCGACAACCCCCGGAGCGCGCTGACGGTCAACGTCCTCGGGACGAACAACGTCCTGGAGGCCGCCCGCGTCCTCGACGACCAGGTCGACCGCGTCGCGTGGGCGTCCTCGGCCGCGGTGTACGCACCGCCCGATAACTACGAGGCCGAGTTCGTCGACGAGGACGAGCTGGTGTATCCGGACACCCTGTACGGCGCGACCAAGACCTACAACGAACACCAGTCCCGGGTCTACCGCGAGGACTACGGCGTCTCCCACGTCGGCCTGCGCCCGACGGTCGCGTACGGCCCCTACCGCGAGACTGGCGGATCGGCCTTCCTCGCCAATATCGTCGAGAAACCCGCGCTGGGCGAGTCCTTCAGCGTCGAGTACGGCGACCAGGTCATCGACTGGCAACACGCCCGCGACATCGCCCAGGCCTTTCGCCGGGCCGCCTTTGCACCCGAGGCCGACCTCGGCCAGCGCGTCTACAACGTCCGGGGCGAGATGGCGACCATCCGCGAGGCCGTCGAGACCGTCCGGGAGATTCTGCCCGAGGCAGACCTGACTGTCTCCGAGGACGGGGACCTCCCCTGGACCCAGAATCTCGATATGACCGCCGCACAGCGGGACCTCGGATACGAAGTGGAGTACGACCTCGAAACTGGGTTCCGCTCCTACATCAACACGCTCCGCGAGGAACACGGGCTGGAGCCGGTCTGATCGTCAGTCGGGGCGCAGCGTCGGGCGGTCACCCGACTGTCGGCCGTCACTCGCTCAGCCGCCGGCCGTCGACGTACAGTTGCTCGGCCGGGGGGCGTCCCTCGTCGTAGCTCGCGTGGAACTCGAACAGCTGGAACAGCGTCCCGGTGGGGTTGGCCGGCGAGACGAACGCTTCCGTCCAGTCGCCCATGTCCCGGTAGTCGACCACGCGCAGGTCGGCCGCCTCCAGCGCGTCGACGACGGCGTCGATGTCGCCCACTTCCAGGGTGACGTGGTGGAGGCCCGGGCCGTGCTCGTCGAGGAAGTCGGTGAGGAAGGTCTCGGGGGCCTCGGGTGCGATGAGTTCCAGCCGCGAGGCCTGCTGGCCGAAGTCGTACTGCGCCCAGCGGAACTCGCCGTCGACGGACTCGTCGATGAACTTCCGGCAGCCCAGCGCGAACAGGACGGGCTCGGCGTCCTCGATGGACTCGACGGCGATGCCGACGTGGTCGACGCGGATCGGCGTATCGTGTGTCATGGGCTGGTGTGGTCGTGGGGCGTAGTTATACTTCCCGGAGAGCCGCTAGGAATCGCTGTATTGTGACCTGTCGAATCCGCCGCGACCGGCAAGAAAGCCCCCGGCCGCTCTCCAGGAATCTCTGGAGGAAGAATCACTGTAACCGCGGACAGCCAGAAAGCCCCCGCGTGCTCGGCTCGGGGGGCTCGGTGCGCTCCTCGCTTCGCTGCGGTGCTTACCTCGCCCGCCGTCGCCGAGCCCGCGGCCCCTTTCATTCCCACCCGACCGCAGCCACACGCCTCCCCAACCGATTCGCTCGCTCCGCTCGCTCATCCCTCGCACGGTGTCGTCGCGGACAGAGCCGCGACAGCGCGCGCCACCGCACGGCCGGGAGCGCGTCTCGTCGCGCGACCCGGGGAAAGGCAGGCCTACCGTCGGCGGGGTGGGAGCGAAAGGGACCGGCCGCTCGATCCTTCCCGGGCGCAGTAAGCACTGCACCGAGCGAAGCGAGGGAAGCGCGCAGCAAGCCCCGGAGGGTGAGCCGAGCGAAGCGAGGCGAACGAAGTCGAGCGGCCGGGGGCTTTCTGGCCGTTTGTGGCCGCATCCGCGATACCAATGACTAGCCGAGCGGGGGCTTTCTGGCCGTACTCGGCCACGTCCTCGAAAGAAAGGACTAGCGAACGGGAGTTTGATTACTCCACTCACACAACGACGACACAGAATGTACGAGCGCAGTTACATGGAGGGAACCCGCGGCACGATGGCCGTCGACTGGGAGGAGCGCATCGACATGCAGCGCCTCCGTCGCGAGCGCAAGGAGCGGGCACTCGACCGCCTGCAGGACTCGGAACTGGGGTCGATGCTCCTCATCGACGACCCGAACGTCCGCTACGTCACCGGGCTGGCGATGACCGGCGGCTCCGGTGCGGACCACTACACCCTCCTCACGGAGGACGGCCACGTCGTCCACTGGGACACCGCCGATCACGCCAGCAATCAGCGGTTCAACTGCCCCTGGCTCGAGGACATCCGGTATGCCTGCCCGGGCCTCGGGAACGTCCCGCGCGCGTCCGGCCGGGCCTCGGCCCGCGACTGGCTGAAAGACAGGATGGCCGAAACCGTCCACACCGCCATGGAGGAGTACGGCGTCGCAACGGAGCCCATGGGCATCGACGTCGCCAACGCCGCCCTCGTCGAGAAATTCGAGGATCGCGGCGTCGACGTCGACACCGCGACCGCTACGGAACTGATGCTCGACGCGCGCAAGACGAAGACCCGCGACGAGATCGAGTGTCTGCGCCAGGTGGCGGCCATCTGCGAGGGGGGCTTCCAGGCCATCACCGAGAGCGCCGCGCCGGGCACGCGCGAGTCGGAGGTGTGGGGCGACGCCGTCCGCGAACTCTGGCAGCTGGGCGCGATGGTCCAGGGCGGCTATCTCACCTCGGGGCCCAACACCTGGCCCAAGCATCAGGCCAACACCACCGACCGGGTCATCCGGCCCGGCGATCTCGTCTATGCGGACTTCTACAACGTCGGCTTCATAGGGTATCGCTCCTGTTACTACCGCACGTTCAGCGTGGGCCAGCCCACCGAGGCCCAGCGCGACGCCTACGAGCGGGCCCGCGACGACCTCTACGACGTCCTCGCGCGCATCGAACCCGGCGCGACCACCGACGAGATTTGCGAGGGGTTCCCCGACGAGGACGGCGAGCACATGGACTGGTACGGCGCCGAGGAGTTCTGGGAGATGACCACCAACCACTGGGCACACGGCCTCGGCCTGCAACTCTACGAGGTGCCGCTGATCTGGCGGGGCCTCTCGCCCGACCACCCCATCGAGATCGAGGAAGGGATGACGATGGCCGTCGAGACGATGCAACCCGCCGACCGCCAGGGCGTTCGCGTCGAGGAGATGGTCGTCGTCCGCGAGAACGGCGTCGAAGTGCTGAGCCAGTGGCCGGTCGAGGAGATCACGCGCATCCCCCACTGACCAGTCTCCGGGCAAGTCTGTTCAGAATTAACAAAATCACTTCTCGTCCGATCCGCCGGTCCCTTCCGCAGCGTCCGCGCCGCCGAGTCGCTCCTGTACCCGCTCGTACTGGCGGCGGCGCCACTCTTCGATGTCGGCTTGCTCTCTCCCACCGGCGCCCTCGATGTCGGGCGGTGCTGACTCCCAGCCCATCCGCCGGAGATACCGGTAGGCTGTCGGGCCGGAGACGGACTCGCCGAACTCGGCCTCGATGACCTCCGCGACGCGGCCGCGCGTCCAGCGGCCCGCCTCGAACCCGTAGGCTGCGGGCCCCCGTCGCAGGCAGTCCGCGAGGTCCAGCAACTGGTCGTCGTCGAGCACCCGCTCCCGTCCGGGGTGCGGATCGGCTTCGAGGCCCGCCTCGCCCTCGGCCTCGTAGGCCTGTTTCCAGCGCGAGACCGACCCGGGCGAGACGCCGAAGGCCTCGGCGACCTCCTGGCCGCTCAGGCCGTACTCGAGCAGCCGGACCGCAAGCTTCCGGCGCATCTCCAGTGCGTCAGGGCTGCCTTCCGGGCGTGGCATCGCTTTGCTGTCCCGTTCGGGCTCCCGATATTAATTTCTTTAGATATGAACGCAATTTCAGATATCGATGTCGTCGTCCCGGCGGCCCGAGTGGGCGCGCACCCAGAGTTCGCCGATCCGGGAGAGGCGCGTCCGGTAGGACTTGCCCCGTTCCTCCTGTTCGATGTAGCCCTTGCCGCCCGGGCCCAGCCTGTCGACGTTGTAGATGACCTTCGACCGGAAGCTGTCGGTGTACTCCTCGCCGAGTTCGCGCGCCAGCTGGTCGGCGAGTTCGCTCACGCTCTCGAACTCGCCGTGTTCGCCCAGGGTGAAGAGGATGACCTCCTCGAAGGGTTTGACGTTCGAGAAGGAGGCCACGGGGAGTTCGACGACGTGGCTGCCGTTGATCTCCTTGGCCCCGATGGTGGTACCGCGCTCGTCGAACTCCGCGAGCAGGTCGTCGATGGCTGCCAGCCGAACCCGCACCTGGTCCAGGTCGGTCCATACCGTCGGGGGCTCTCCGTCGGCCTCTTCGGCGTCCCCCAGCAGCTCCACGAGCAGATCCCGCGCCTCCCGGAGTTCCTCTGCCAGTTCGGTCTCGAGGTACTTCTCGGGGACCGTGTAGTAGGTGTGGATGCGCCGGCGGTCGTCCTCGCGTTCGACCATGATCGAGTGGGCGGCCGTCGCGAAGGCGAACGAGACCGTGCGGGGCATCGCCGAGATGTTGACCCACACTTCCGCCCTGTCGGCCGTGCCGGACTGGTCGCTCCGGTCGAGTTCCGCGTTGATGAGTTCGAACGCCTGCTCGAAGGCCGCGTCGTAGTCGTAGACGTCTGCGACGACGACCCGCTCGGTCTCCGCGCCCAGCAGGTTCCGGTAGTCCTGTTCGAGCTTCTCGGAGAGCCGCCGCGAGTACTCCACGTTTGCCTCGCTGCCGACCGCCCCCTCCAGCAGGATCACGCGGTCGACGTCCATCTGCTCGCGCACCAGCGGCGCGATCAGCCGGTCGTAGTCGAACCCGACCGGGACGATGTGGGTCTGCATACCCGGACGTGGGGTCGGTGTCGGTAAAAATGCCGGTCCTGGATGGCGTCCGAACCCTTATACACGAATCAGACGAACTGTGGCCCATGAGCGCCACTGTCGAAATAACCGAGGGGGATGGCGTGTACACCGCTGACGACAGTGAGACGGGGGCGACGGGTCGGGGCAGTTCCCGGGCGATGGCACTGGCCGCGCTGGCGGTTCAGCTCCAGGGACTGGAAGAGGAACTGGCCGAGGAGCTGGACCCGAAAACGACACTCAAGGTGCTCAGTGCGAGCACTCAGGAGCGATTCGAGGCCGAGGGCGTGACCGAGCAGGACATCGACGGCGCGATAGCATGGACACGAGACGAGTAGTATTCGATACGAACGTATTCGTCTCTGCTCTCGGATTCGGTGGCACGCCGCTTGTGGCGTTGTTGCGTGCGTTCGATAATGACGTGCAGTTGCTATTGTAGACACTCTCCACACTCTTGGATACTTCTCGGTTGGGGGTTAGAATAGACCTATCAATCCGCCGACAGCCCCTCGTAGACGGAGGCGTCTTCCTCGGCGGTCGGCGCCGTCAGCGCAGAGACGCCGACGGTCAAGGCCAGCCCCAGACCCATCCCGACAATCGAGGCGGACCACCCGCCGAGGCCGGGCGCGACCGGCAACACGTACGAGGACGGAACCATTGGAAGGAAGACACTCGCCAGATAGAACGCCTGGCTGCCGGCGACGCCGGCGAGCATCCCGTCGCGGGTCGTACCCTGCCAGTACAGCGCGACCAGCACGGGCAGGGCCAGTTGTGCGAACCCGCCGAAGGCGGTGTCGCCGATCTGGATGAGCGTCCCCGGCTGGAAGAGGCTGAGGCCGAAGGAAACGAGCGCGAGGACGACGACGCCGGCCCGGCCGACCAGCGCCTCCGAGCGCTCGGTGACGTCGGCGGCGACCTGCCGGTAGACGTCCCGGGTGAGATAGGACGACCCCGAGAGCAACATCGAGTCGCTGGAGGACATCATCGCGGCCATCGCGCCCGCGATGACG
>JAHENO010000174.1 GCA_018609945.1 Haloarculaceae archaeon
CCCTTCGACAAGAAGGCAAAGCAGTCGAGCAACGTCAGTTTCGTCCCGCCAGCGCTAGCGACCGGTAACGTGACCGTTCGGCCGAACGCCTTCGTCACCGACGTGAAAACCGAGACAGCGCTGGGCGATGCGCCGACGGCGACGGGCGTAGAGTTCCGGGACACCTGGTCGGGCGCCGAGGAGGCAGTCGAGGCCGAGGTGGTGGTGCTGGCGGCCGGCGCCATCGAGACGCCCCGTCTGTGGCTGAACTCGGGGCTCCCCGACAACGGCTGGGTCGGCAAGGGCATGACCATCCACTTCGGGGACAACGTGATGGGACTGTGGGACGCCGACGACCTCGAGGAGACGATCGGCAAGCCCACCGTCGACCAGCACCAGGGCCAGGACATCGCTGCCCGCTTCGACTACCCGGGTGTCGGCATGCTCCAGACGGTCGGCACGGCGCCAGGGATCGGCGCTATCCTGGGCTTTGGCAGCAGTGCCTCTGGGTTCGCCTTCCGGAACGACCCGGCGGAGGCACCCTGGGACACGATGGGGCGGCTCGCCGGGCAGGAACTCAAGGAACTCCTTCCCGACTACCGCCGGATGCTCCAGGTGCTCGTGGTAACCGACGACCGGCCGCACAAGCGCAACGGCGTCTCGGTCGCTCCCGAAATCAAGGACGAGCACGGGCCGATACCCCTGGTGAACTACGAACCGAGCGAGGGGGATCGAAAGCGTCGCGACGAACTGGCCGAGATCGCCAGCGAGATCCTCCGGGAGGCCGGCGCCTCCCACGTCCACCGCTCGGATTCCCCGCCGACCGCTCTCCACGTCCACAGCACGATGGCGATGGGGAAGGTGGTCGACGAGGCCTGCGAGGCCTACGACGTCGACCGGCTCTTCGTGGCCGACCACTCCGCGCTCGCCAACGGCGTCGGGGGGGCCAATCCGACGAACACGGGGCAGGCCCTGGCGGCCCGCACCGGCGAGAGGATTGTCGAGCGCTACTTCTGAGTGCGGTACCGGCTTCGTTTCGAACGAAACGATACAGGTCGACCCGACAGGCCGAACAGTTCACCCGACCGTGTCACCTGAACCGCTCTTCGAGTCCCACCTTCAGGATGGACTTCGCGATGGCGGCCCCTCCCTCTACGGGGTCGAGTTTCGTCTCGCCTTTCCGCTCCCGGTACTCGATGGGGACCTCGCGCACCGCGTAACCGCGAGCCAGCGGCCGGACGAGCAACTCCGCCGAGAGGCCGGTGTTCTCGGTCCAATCGATTTTCTCGATGACTTCCCGGCGGTAGGCCCGCATCCCCGTGGTGGTGTCGTGGACGCGTTCGCCGAGCAGCACCGAGGCCAGCACCGCGAACGCGTGGTTTCCCAGTCGGTTCAGCGCCGGCATCGCCTCGGCGCCGTGGTAGAGGCGGTCGCCGCTGACCACGTCGTACCCCTCGTTGATGTGCGCGAGAAACTCGGGGAGCATCTCCATCGGGTAGGTGTCGTCGCAGTCGGTCGTCACCACGACCGGGCGGTCGGCGGCCAGGAGCGCCGCCCGGACCGCGACGCCGTAGCCCTGTGGTTCCTGTTCGATGACCCGGGCGCCGCGTTCGCGGGCGATCTCGGGCGTCCTGTCGCTCGATCCGTCGACGCAGACGACCGCCGCCCGGCTGTCGGTCACGCGCTCGATGTCCGACAGCACGGTCCCGACTGCCTCCTCCTCGTTGTACGTCCCCATGACGACGCTCACGTCGTCGAACGTGTATCCGTCCATCTCTGTAGCCAGTGTCGCCATCGTGTTCCTCTCCAGTCCCGACTCCCTTGAGTTTTTAGGTTCGCCAAAAAGAGGTCAGGCCGTGGATCGGTCGACGAACCGTTCGATGGGGATCGCCTGTTCCCAGTACCACTCGAAGAGGTCCGTGCCCCAGTTGCGGGCCCGCTCGTGTTCGGCGACCAGTTCCGACCGCGCGTCGTACTCGCCGTCCATCGTGGGCAGCGAGAGGAGCAGTTCCGACTCCGTGACCCCGAGCGCGAACCCGACGTCGGCAATCCGGACGTCGATGTGGTCGTAGTCGTTGTCCGGCTCGTCGTCCGTCTCCTGTGCCCAGCGGGCGACGTCTTCGTCGAGAAGTAGCCTCGTGTCGGGCGTGTCCGGCATCGCCTCCGCGTAGGATTCGACGTAGATGGGCGAGATCGCCGAGACTGCGTCCGTCCGTTCGATGCGCCGCGTGATCTCTTCGACGACCCGGTGTGGTTTCGTCTCGGTAGCGGTGATGATCTCCACGTCCCCGGTCGCGAGTTCACCCATCCGGAGCCGCAACGGCCGCGGGAGGACGCCCGTATCGTGTGTCCGCAGATACTCCCCCGTCTCGCAGAACAGCCCCTCACAGCGGTCGCGCTGGCGCACCACGTCGGCGACCAGCTGCCCCCGCCCCGTCAACTCCCAGGACCCGTCCTCGCGAGGACACACGAACCCCCGGTCCTCGAGTTCCCCCAGCGACCCGTAGACGGCCGAGGTACTGGCGTCGAGGCGTTCGAGAAGTTCGTCGGTCGACGCCGCCCGCTCGGCCAGCTGATCCACGATCGCCGACCGGACGGACGACCCGGTTACGAACTCGATCCCGTCTCGACCGGACACCATATTGTCACGTTCGTGCTCGATACGCTTAATCACACCGTCTTGTTCCACACTTACTGGAAAAAAAGTCTTTATTCCATCAGTCGTGGATTACTCAATAACACTGCCAAAAAATTCGAAGGTATAAAACTTTGTTCGGTATTTAATCTACAATTCACAAAGAAATGAAGGTTTTATACGTGTCCGGACAGTACGCTATGATGCTGCCCCATCGTTGGGACGACAGTCCCCGCTGGTCGTCTTCGGACGGCAGCATGTTGGGCAGCCAACCCCAGGCCATCCCGAACCCACCCGCCAGCCTCTCGGATGGGTTTTTTGATCCTCGTCCCTTACCGCTCGGCCGCGAGCCGCCCGGCGACGGTTCCCGTCGCGATTGCGACGCCACCAGCCGACCCTTCGGCGACGGCGTCGTGTCCTCCGAGGATCCGACCGGCGGCCACCAGGTTCTCGAACGCGGGTTCCCCCCGGCGCGTCAGCGGCCGCAACGACGCGTCGACCGGGACGCCGGACCGGACGAACGCGTGACCGCCCAGCGGGTCGGCGTCGGCCCACGCCGAACGGGTCGCGGGTGCGTCGACGTGACAGCCCGCAATCGGTTCGTGGAGTCCATCGCGGTCGGCAAC
>JAHENO010000175.1 GCA_018609945.1 Haloarculaceae archaeon
GCGACCGGTTCGCCCGCGAAGTGGACCTTCTCCCTGGCGAGGGCCCACTCGGACATCTCGGTGAGCCCGCAGGGCATCGGATTGTACTCGGCGGCGACGTCCTCGCCGGTCAGCACCAGCGCACACTCCGGGTGGGCCTCGGCGGCGCTCGTGTCGACATCCCTGATCTCTGCGTGGGCACGAGTGGTCCGCACGAGCCCCATTTCCAGGCAGCCCTCGGGCGTGATGTCGTGGACGTACTCCGCCCGGCCGGTGAGGATGCGGTGGTCCTCGACGCGGTTCAGCCCCTGCCCCGTGAACGTCTGCTCGCCCTCGTCCGTCTCGCCCTCCACCTCGGCCTCCGCGCGCGCCGGGGCGTCGGTTCCGGTGCCGGACATCACTCACCCTCCAGCTTGTCGGCGGCCGTCTCCACCGCGTCGTAGATGTTCTGATACCCCGTACACCGGCAGATGTTGTCCGCGAGGGCACCCTCGATCACGTCCCGGTCGGGATCGGGATTCTCCGCGAGCAGCTCCCGGGTGGCCATCAGGAAGCCGCTCGTGCAGAACCCACACTGGAGGGCGTGTTCCTCGTGGAAGGCCTCCTGGATCGGGTGGAGGTCGCCGTCCTCGCTCAGCGCCTCGACGGTCGTCACCTCGCGCCCGTCGGCCTGGACCGCATACAGCATACAGCTCTTGGCGACGGTGCCGTCGAACTCGACCGTGCAGGCGCCACAGACTCCCTGCTCGCAGCCCACGCGGACCGTCCGTAACTCCATGTGGCTCCGGAGGAAATCGGAGAGCTTCAGACGGGGTTCGACCTCCGCAGTCACCGACTCGCCGTTCACCGTCACCGTGATCTCCTGTGTGGGCCGGTCGGAACGACCGGTGTCGTCGACGCTCATTGGCTGAACACCCCCCACGGGGGGACTGGTCGGCTCGAAATTTCGTCCGACATGGTCAGGCCACCGCCCGGTCGTGTGCCGTCGTGAGCGCGCGTTTCGTGTACTCCCGGGCGAGTTCCCGTTTGTACGTCTCGTCAGCGTGTAACTCCTCCTCCGGGTCGACCGCCTCGTATGCGGTCTCGCCCGCCGCCGCCAGCGCCGCGTCGGTCAGGGGTTCGCCAGCCAGTTCGGACTCGGCCTCGCGGACCCGCAGCGGTACCTCGGCAGCGTTGGCAAGCGCGACGCGTGCCTCCTCGACGACCGGCTCGTCGGCCGCGGGATCGTCGACGCGGACTGCACCCGCGGCGCTCAGGGTCGGCCACGTCTGGGCGGCCTCCTTCACTGCGAGGAACGTCTGGCCCGTCCGGGCCGGCGGGAACGGCTCGCGGGGGATGGCCAGGCCCGTGATGAGTTCGTCCTCCTCGCGGTCGGTGAACATGGTGGCGATGAAGAAGTCCTCCGCCGGGACGGTCCGGGAGCCGTCCGCCGACGCCAGCTCCAGGTCCGCGTCCAGCGCCGCGGCCACGCAGGGGTAGTTGCCCGCCGGGTCCCCCTCGCCGAGGCTCCCGCCGACAGTCCCGCGGTTGCGCACGACCGGGCCCGCGATCTTTCCGGCGGCCTCCGGGAACAGCGGCAGCGCGTCCGCGAGCGTCCCGGAGCGTTCGACCTCGCGGTGGCGCACGAGAGCGCCGACCTCGACCGACTGGCCGTCGGCCGCCACGTACGAGAGTTCCGCGAGGTCGTTGATGTCGACGAGGTGGTCGGGGCTGGCGAGCCTGTTGGACATCAGGATCGACAGGGACTGGTTGCCCGCCAGGGGTTCGGCGTCGGGGAGGTCCGCGAGCAACTCCAGAGCCTCCGCCAGCGACGACGGGCGGTGGTACTCGAAGGGGGCTGGCTTCATGGTACCTGTACTTAGGCGGCTCTCGAATAAGTGTTGCCCCGCTCGTGTGCCGGCGGCGTCACACGGGCCCGATATCCCACCGGCCACCAGCGGTCAGTATCGATCGCCAGAGGCACCCGCCAGTATCACTCGCCGAACGCACCCGCCTCGCGCAGCTCGGACAGTTCCGCCTCGGAGTAGCCGAGTTCGCGGAACACGTCGAGCGTGTCCTCCCCGAGCCTGGGGGGCGGCGACTCGAACCCCGACTCCAGGCCGGCGAAGTTCAGCGGATGTTCGATGACCGGCACCTCGCGGTCACCCTCGGCGACGGTTCCCATCGTGCCCCGTGCCTCCGTCTGTTCGTTGTACAGGGCCGAGTCGACGTCCTGGACCGGTCCGGCGGGCACGCCCGCCTCGACGAAGATTTCCATCCACTCGTCGGTCGTCCGCTCCGCGAGGGCGCCCTCGATCTCGGCTTCCAGGGCCTCGAGGTGTTCGACCCGGTCAGCGTTCGTCTCGAAGCGGTCGTCCGCGAGCAGGTCAGGCCGGTCGATGGCGTCACAGAACGTCGTCCACAGCCGGCTGTTGAGACAGGCGACGTTGAGGTGGCCGTCGGCCGTCTCGAAGGTCTGGTAGGGCGCTAGCACGGGGTCCTTGGTGCCCATCCGCGATGGGTCCTCCCCGGCGAAGACCTTCCCCGCTTGCTTGGTCAGCCAGGGCAGAGTCGCCTCCAGCATCCCGAGTTCGACGTACTCGCCGTCGCCCGTCAGGGCCCGGCGGTAGAGCGCGCCGGTGACCCCGAACGCCGCCCACATCGCGGTGATCAGGTCGGTCAGCGGGAGGCCGACCTTGACGGGGTCGCCGCCCTCCTCGCCGGTGACGGACATGACGCCGCTCATCCCCTGGACGAGGAGGTCGTAGCCCGGCCGCTCGCTCCAGGGACCCGTCGCGCCGAAGGCGGAGATGTCACAGTAGACGATGTCGTCGTTGCGCTCGCACAGGTCGTCGTAGCCGACACCCAGGCGCTCGGCGGTTCCCGGGCGAAAGTTCTGGACGAACACGTCCGCCGCCTCGACCAGGTCGTAGAGTGCCGCGAGGCCGGCATCGCTCTTGAGGTCGATCTCGACGCTGCGCTTGTCGTAGTTGACCGTCCAGAAGTACGGCGACTCGCCATCGAGGAAGGGCGGCCCGGAGTGGCGGATGTCGTCGCCCACGCCCGGGCGTTCGACTTTGATGACCTCCGCACCCTGGTTGGCGAGCATCAGCGAACAGAACCCGCCGGTGACGAACGTCGACAGGTCGACGACCGTGATCCCGTCGAGGAGTCGCTCCGTCATAGCGGCAGGACGCACAGCGACGGAAAATACCTGTCGGTGCTGGTCACGGCGCCTCCCGGTTCGGCCGATCTACGTTGCCCGGGCCGGGTACATCACGCGGTGCCACGCGATCGCGACCCCGAGGACGGACAGCGCCATCGTCACGAACCCCGCGAGGTAGCCCCCGGAGGCGCCGAGCAACCAGCCGACCAGCCAGGGGTAGACGAGTGCCGCACCGTTGCCCAGCGCGGCCATGCCCACCAGCAACACCCCCGGGTCGGTCCCGATGTTGGCGAAGGCGAGGCTGTTCAGCGGCCCGAACGGGAGTCCGAATCCCGCACCGGTCAGCACGAGGCCGAGGCCGAGCAGCAACGGTGACCCGGCCGCGAGCGCAGCGGCGACCACCGCCAGCGACCCGGCGAGAAAGAGGAGCGAGCCCCCGACTGCACCGCGTTCGGTCGTGACCGCGGTCAGCCAGCCGCTCCAGGTGCGGCCGACGAACGTCGCGGCGGCGAAGCCAGCGAGCACCAGCGCGACCGGCACTCCGGGAAGCCGCGTGGCAACGTCCGTGTACCAGGTGGTCGCGACGATGAGCAGTCCGTAGGAGGCGGCGTTGCCGAGGCCGAGCGCGAGCCCCGCCGGATTCCTGAACGCGTCGACGTACGTCCCGAACGGCAGGGGACCGTTCGTCCCGGCCGACGGCAGAACGGGTGCGAGGACGGCGCCGACTGCGACGGGCACAGCGGCGACGAGCGACGGAGTCACGGGGCCGACGGCCTCGACTGCCAGCGGCATGACAGGGATGGCGACAGCGAGACCGAGCGTGAACGTCGCACCCAGAACGCCCTGCACGCGGGCGGTCCTCCCGCCCGCAGTGTGCCGCCCGGCGTATTTCATTGACGTCAGGAACGCCGTCCCCAGCCCCAGACCGAGCAGGAGCCGCGACGCGTAGTTGACCGGTACCGAGAGCACGCCGCCGAGCGCCGTGCCCGCGGCAGCCAGGGCCAGTCCCCCCGCGGCAGCGTGGCGGATCGACCACCGGCGGGACGCCACGTCCGCCGGATAGACCACGAGCAACTGTCCCAGCAGAAAGAGGGTCGATCCGAATCCGGCGGCGTCGGGCGCGACGCCGCGCGCGACCAGCCTGGCGACGTAGGTCCCGAAGCCACCGACGGCCAGCCCGATACCGAAAAGTCCGAGGCCGAGCACGGCGACCGCGCCTCCCGGGAGCCGGCCGTCAGTCATCCGGCCTGACACTCCCAGTCCGTCGGTGAAGTACCTTCGCCTTCGCCGCTCGAATAGGTCAGTCGCCCGGCTGCAGAACCGTCATCCCGTAGCTCTCCCCGGCCCGGATAGCGTCGTGGACGCTCGCCACGCCATCCAGATCGACCGCCCGACGGACGACTGGCTCGACCCGGCCGTCCGCGAGCAGTCGGGCCGCCCGGACGGCCTGGTCCCGGGTCGCGTAGCGGTTGCCCACGAACTCGGCTTCCTTGACGACGAACTCCTCGAGTTTGGGCGCGAAGGACCGCTCGTGGTGGGTGGTGAGCGTCACCAGGCGCCCGCCCATGGCGAGCGCGTCCCAGGCTGCCTGGAGGGTCTCGACATCGCCAACCGTATCCACGGCGACGGTGGGACCCTCGCGGTAGGGTGTCGCCTCGCGTATCCGTTCGGTCACGTCCGCCCCGCTCACGTCGACGGGTATCACCCCGCGACCGGTGTGGGAATCGACGTGATCGAGCCGGGCCTCGTGGATGTCCGCCGCGAGGACGTGCGCGCCGCGGGCTTCCGCTAGTTGCGCGAGGTGGACGCCGACACGGCCGGCCGCACCGACCACGAGCACGACGTCGTCGTCACCGACGCCCGCGCGCTCGCAGACGCGAAGCGGCGTCGCCAGCCCGTCGGCCGCGACCGCACCACCCGCAAACGAGAGGTCCTCGGGCAACGGCAGCGCGTTCCCGGCAGGGAGCGTCGCGTACTCGGCGTAGGCGCCGTCACAGTTGACGCCGTACCAGCCGCCGAAGTCGGTACACTGGTTGGTCTCGCCGCGCCGGCAGGCGTCACACTGCCCACAGACCAGGTAGAAGTAGGCGAAGACCCGCTCGCCCGCTGTGAGGGACTCCACGCCTTCGCCGACTGCGTCGACGACGCCGGCGAACTCGTGGCCCGGAATCCGCGGGAGGTGTGCCTCGTCGCCGGAGAGACCACCCTGGATGGCGTTCTCGACGGTCCGGGTGACGCCACAGGCCCGGACCGCAACGCGGACCTCCCCGGGGCCGGGCTCCGGTTTCGGTACCGATTCGACCGACAGGTCGCCGCCCCAGTCCGAGAGGACGGCTGCGCGCATCGTTGTCACGGGTTCGTACTCCGACAGTAACCGGGGCTATTTGAGTCTTGGCTCCGCTACGCCTCGCGGAAGGCCACACACCGGGACACCGAGGACTCGCCGCCGCGGAACCGCCAGGGGAAGGTCCCGATCTGGAGTCGCTCCCCGAGCAACTCGGGTGGGACCTGCGCGTTCTCGACGTGGACGATTCCCTCGGGGAACAGTTCGGTGTGCATCAGCTGGTACCCCTCGGGCGGGAAGATTTCGTCCAGGTCGTCCACGCCGAGGTGGTCGGCAGCCTCCGCAGCCAGTTCCGGCCGCACGTCCCGGACCACGGTGTTCATCGGGTGGTCTGCGCTGCCACAGTCGAGGATCAGGTAGTTGAGGTCCTTCTCCCGGCACCACTCCGCGAACTCCATGTTCGGGCCCGGATGCTTGCAGAAGAACCGGTGTGGGTCCGCCTCCTCGCGGTGCCAGGCGTACTTCTGGTAGCCCGTGTGGATGAAGAGGATGTCGCCCTCGCGGACGTCGGCGACCTCCTCGATCATGTCGCTGGTGTAGATGTCGTAGTCGCCCACGCGGTCGGAGATGTCCGCCACGACGGCGTCACCGACCAGTTCGTCGAGGGGCATCGACTCGATGTCGCGCCCGCTGGCGACGAAGTGCTTCTCCCCGTCGAGGTGGGTCCCCGTGTGGTTCATGAACTCGATTTTCTGCCCGTTGACCTTCTCGGTGTCCAGGCTCTTCTCGTACCACACCTTCGGGTTGTCGTAGGTCGGCCACGCCGGTGTGTCGCCCGACCACGGCTGGGTCAGGTCGTACATCTCGTAGTCGTCGAGCATACACCTCCGATTCTCGTGATGGGCCAATGAAGGTTTGGATACGGCCCGCCCGACGCGTCGGCCACCCGGCAGCCCCACGACCAGACTGCCGGGCGCATCAGCAGCTGTCCGCCGTCACCGATCTGTTCTGTATCGTGGGATACAAGGTTTTCAGTCGCGTCTCTGCCCTCGCTGCGGGACCAGGGTTCTGAATGATAGAATACTCAATCACCCGGATCGGATCTCCTGGCCCCTGGCTGGGACCTTCGATCGGCATAGTTTACACCGATATAACTGTAAGTCTGAGGGCACGCCGAGCGGCGTGCGCCCCGGAACGTCGACTACCATTCTGTCCAGGTGAACGGCGACTGGTTACACACGCGCCCGGACCCGCCGTCAGCGTCAGGAGTAGGTGAGGTTCAGTTCGACGGTACTGACGGCGTCGGCGACTTTCGCGGGGAATTCCTCGCGAAAGCGGTCACCGTGGACGCGACTCGAGGGGCCGGCGAGGCTCACCGATCCGAGAACGTCCCCACCGTCGTGGATGGGGGCCGCGACGCTCCGCAGGCCGTCGAGGCGCTCCTCGTCGTCGAATGCGACACCCCTGTCGGCAATCGTCTCCAGTTCCCCGACCAGTTCGGAGCGTTCGGTGACCGTGTTGTCAGTCAGGGCGGGGAGGCCGCGCCGCTCGACGATATCGTCGACGCGTGACCCGGGCAGGCCGGCGAGGATGGCCTTACCCAGGGCCGCGCCGTGGAGGTAGATTCGCTGGCCGGTGTAGCTGTCGATGTGGACGGACCCCTCACCCTCGGCGCGGTGGAGGAACACCCCGAGCCCGTGTTCCTCGATCAGCAGCGCCGAAATTTCGCCGGTCTCCTCGGCGAGGCGGTTGACCTCGCCGCGGGCCGCCTCGTACACCTCGTGGAAGTCCCGGGCCTTCGCCCCCAGTTCGAGGAACCGACAGCCCAGCCGGTACGTCCCGCCCTCGTTGACGACGTATTCGCCAGCCTCGAGCGTCTTCAGGTGGTTGAAGACGGTACTGCGCGGCAGGTCTAGCTCGTCGGCCAGCGCCGTCACGCCGATGGCGTCGTACTCGCCGAGCATCTGGAGGATCGCAAGCGTCCGTTCGACAGCGTTGATCGGGACGTTCTCCGACATGGTCCGGTAGCACTCGCGCCAGCGACAAAATAGTTTCCCACATCGCGGGACAGACTATCACTTCGACAAGTATGTTAGCGTCTAACAAACGTCGGATTCCCACATCGTGGGACGCACTCGCCGAAAAGTATGCCTCGACTATCGCAACCTCTGGCTGTGGCTGGTCGCAGAGATATCCGACGGAACGGGAGCGAGGACTATTCGAGCGGGACGCCGTCGTCGTACCGCGGGAGGTACTCGCGGCCGCCCTTCTCGACCCGGAGGGTGCCCTCCTCGACGACGACCTCGCCGCCGACGATGGTGTGGGTCGGCAGGCCGGTCAGTTCGTCGCCGTGGAACGTCGAGTAGCGCGGTTCCATCGTGTGGTAGAAGTCGTCGTCGACGACCGCCGACTTCTCCATGTCGACGACCACCATGTCGGCGTCGGCGCCCTCGACGAGCGCTCCCTTCCGGGGGTACAGGCCCCACCGCTTGGCGTTGTTCTCGGCACAGACCTCGACGAGCCGCTCCATCGAGACGCGGTCCTCGTTGACGCCCTCGCTCATCATGGCCGGCAGGAAGTACTCGATGCCGTTGTTGTCGCCGGGGATGGCCTCCCACATGTCGCCGTACTTGCCCTGCTCTTTCTCCTTGAAGGGCTTCTTGTGCGGGCAGTGGTCGGTCCCGGCGTAGTCGACGACGCCCTCGCGCAGGCCCTGCCAGAGTTTGTCGACGCTCCACTGCTCCCGCAGCGGCGGCGATATCTTCCCCCACACGCCCAGGTCCTCGTCGTTGGTGTGTGCGAGGAAGGCGGGCAGCGTCTCGGCGTTGATGTCGACGCCCTGCTGTTGGTAGCGCCGGCAGATGTCGACCCCCTCCCCGGTGCTCATGTGGACGATGTAGGCGGTGGAGTCGGTGAACTCGGTGAGTTTGGCGATGGATTCGATCTGCATGGCCTCGGTGATGTTGGGCGAGGCCTCGGTCCAGGCCTGGAGGTCGTTGCGCCCCTCCTCCTGGAGGTCCTGGCGCAGTTCGTAGGCCAGGTCCTCGTTCTCGGCGTGGAACATCACCACGCCGCCGTCGATGTCCGCGACCTGGTCGAGCAGGCGGTAGACCCGTCCGGCGTCGGAGTGTTCGATCCCGAGTTCGGGCGAGGCGTGCTTGTACCAGTTGTAGAAGATCTTGAACGACCGGACTCCCTCCTCGGCCAGAGCGTCGATCTCCTCGAAGTGAGGGTCCTTGTGGATGATCGCGTGGTACGCGAAGTCGATGTAGGAGTTCTCCTCGCCGGCCTCGACAAAGTAGTCCATGTCGGGGACGTACGGATCGGGCTGGAGGAGGAAGTTCACCACCGTGGTGACGCCGCCGTGGACCGCCCCGCGGGTCTCCGTCTCGAAGTCGTGGGCCAGCCCCTCGTGGTACTCGAACTCGTACCGGGAGAGGCCCCAGTGGACGTGTGGGTCGATGAAGCCGGGGACGAGGTAGTTGCCCTCGGCGTCGATCGTCCGTTCGGCGTCCGGGAGCGACCGGTCGGAGCCGACCGCCACGATCTCGCCGTCGTCGGCCGCGACGCCGCCGACGAGCGTCTGGCCGGGGGTGACGACGCGTGCGTTGACCACTCTGAGGTCTACGGTAGTCATTGACAGGCGAGTAGATTGCACGCGGGAACTTAATTCTTCTCTCGATCAGTCCTCCTCGGCCGCGTCCGGGGTCTGTCCGGCCACGGCCGTGTCGACCATTCCTTCCTCAGTGGTGCCGTAGTCATCGGGGAGAACGGCGTTCAAGACCAGCGCGGTGACGCCGCCGACGATGATCCCGGAGGTAGCGAGGATCTGCACGTCGGATGGCAGGTTCGCGAGCGCGTCGGACTGGATCTCGACGCCGACGCCCAGGACGATCGACGACGCGATGATCGTGAGGTTCCGCCGCGTCAGCTCCGCACCCCGGGAGACGATCCGGAGGCCGATGGCGAAGATCATCCCGAACAGGACGATCGCCGCGCCACCGAGGACAGCATTGGGCATCGCGGCCACCACCTCTGCGACCTTCGGGACGAACCCGAGCACGACCAGGAAGACGCCGGTGATAGCGACCACGAACCGGCTCGCGACGCCGGTGAAGCTGATCAGCCCGACGTTCTGGCTGAACGAGGTGTTCGGGAACGCGTTGAAGACGGCAGCGAACGCCGACATGACGCCGTCGGCGACGAGTCCGCCCTTCGTCTCCTCGCTCGTCGGGTCGCGTCCGACCGCCTCCGTCGTGCCCGAGATGTCACCGATGGTCTCCATCGCGGTGATGACGTACGCGAAGGCCACGAGTACGATGGCGCTGGGCTCGAAGGTCAGCCCGTACTGGAGGGGCACGGGCACCGAGAACCAGCCGGCCTCGGCCACGCCGGACAGATCCAGCAGGCCCAGCGGCACGGCGGCGACGTAGCCGACGACGACGGCGATGAGGACGCTGGCGGCGCGCAGGAACCCCTCGAAGAACTGATTCACGCCGACGGCGACGACCAGGACGAGCCCCGCCAGCGCGAGGTGTTCGAAGTTGCCGTACGTCTCCGCCCCGGGACCGCCCGCGGAGTACTGGAGCGCGACGGGAATGAGCGTGAGGCCGACGAGCATCACGACGATGCCCGTGACCAGCGGCGGGAACAGTCCCCTGATGTCGTCGAAGAAGTAGCCGATGAGTACCTCGACCGGCGCCGCGATTATGACCGCCCCGAAGATGGCAGCGAGGCCGAACTGGTTGCCCACCGCGATCAGCGGCGACACGAAGATCGCGCTTGTCCCCATCACGATGGGGAGGCGGGCGCCCACGGGTCCGACGGGATACGCCTGGACGATAGTCGCGACACCGGCGACGAGCAGCGCCATCTGGACGAGAAACGCCGTGTCACTCGCCCCGAGGCCGATTGCACCGGCGATCACCAGCGGCAGGGCGACCGTCGAGAGGAACATCGCCAGCAGGTGCTGGAGGCCGAGCGGGATCGACCGTTCGAGCGACGGAGCATCCTCGATCCCGTACTCGACCAGATCGGCACCACTCTCTGTTCGTTCAGTTGTTGTGTCACTTGCTGTCATTGCGCATGCACCGCATGAATAGCATCTGTCAGAACTTTATTTAAACCTTGCTACAGTGGCATGATTGGACATAACTGGCCGGGTCGTTCTCGCGGGGACCCGGCTCTCGAACGCCTGTCACCGCAATTCGAGACCCGCCACCTCCGCGAGTCGTTCGTGACACTCCCCCGGGTCGACCGGGTGGACCGAGACAGGCTTGGCGCGGCCGTCGACGTGGATGATCAGTTCGTAGCGGTCGTCGTAGGTCCGCGCGAGACTCCAGACCCCGATGGCACCGAAGACGGTCCCGATATAGACGTTCCGGGTCACGGCCACGAACGTTCCGACCGCGACGAGAACGACACTCATGACCGCCAGATCCCACTCGAGGGTCCGCAGGGAGAGTTGCGTGACGTTCGCGTGGCTTATCTTGATCTTCTCGTCGTTCCGTTGAACGAAAATAGCGTCCTCGGCGTAGCCGATCCAGCCCCCGTTTCGCAGTCCCATCCGCGTGACAGTGACCTCCCCCGCGTCGTCGGCCGCACGTGCGTCCATGTGTCGGCGACGTCCGGTGGTCACTTGGGGATTGCGGGGCACCCGGCGTCTAGTCGTCCGCGATGTCGGCACCACCGGAGTCGTCACCGGAGAGGAAGCGTTCGTGCCACGGCGTGAACGCGCCCTCGTCTTCGGTGATCTCCTCCCAGGCGGTCAGACCGCGTTCCTCCCGGGTCCCGGGAATCGTGTTGTCGAGGATGAACGCGGCGAGGCCGCCGACGGCGATCTCGGTCCCCATGATGATGCCGATGGTGTCAGCCACGGCAGTGAGACCGAGCACCGGACCGAGAACCGGCACCTGCGAGAGGCCCGCCTGTAGTGTCATCTCCGAGGCGTTCCGGACGTTCGAGATGTACTGGGGGATCGATAGCCCGGCGAACAGGCCGAAGCCGATGACGAAGACGTTCCGGTTCTGGTTCAGGTCGGCGTGCTGGAGTTGCGAGAGGCCGACGCCGACGATCTGTGCGAACATCGCGAGGAACAGTCCCCCGACGATCGCGTTGGGAATCGTCGTCACGAACGCGCCGAAGTAGCCGACGAAGCCGACAAGCACCATCACGACCGCACCGACCTGGACGACATACCGGGATGCGACCTTGGTGATGCCGATGGCGCCGATGTTCTCGGTGTAGGAGGTCGACCCGTTCCCGGTCCCCATGATGCCGGCGAAGACGTTGCCCAGCCCCTCCATGCCGAGGCCGTGGTTGACGCGCTTGGCGTTGGGCGCACCCTCGCCAGCCATCCGGGCGACGGAGTGGTAGTCGCCGAAACTCTCGATGACCGAGGCGAGCATCCCCGCTATCATGCCCACGGCGAAGGAGGGGGTGAACAGCGGCGGCCCCCACTGGAAGGGCGTGATGATCCGGACCGGCGGTGCACTCGCGATCTGTCCGAGGTTCACGAGATTCGCGACGCCGGCCACCGACAGGACTGCCGCCACCAGATAGGCCGCACCGAGCCCCAGTAACACCGGAAACAGCTTGAAGACTCTGGAATAGCTGTCCAGGTACTGCGAGAACAGCACGATGAGCACCAGCGTCAACCCGACCAGATACCAGTTGTTCGACGCGCTGGTAATCTGGGGGACGCCGATCAGTGCGAGCCCGATCAGAGTGATGACCACCGAGATGACGAGCGGTCCCATGTACCGCTTGAGGTACCCGAAGATGCCGAAGTACCCGATGATCACTTCGAGACCACCGGCGATGATGACCGCTCCCTGCAGTTCGCGTATCATCACCGTCGGCGCGGCGTCGCTGGCCGCGAGGACGCCGATGATCGCCAGCGCCGGCCCCAGCATCGAGAACGTGCCGCCCTGGACGATGGGATAGCGGTTGCCGATGGTCGCCTGTGCGAACGTCGCGACCCCCGACACGACGAAGAACGTGGCGACCAGTTGTGCGGTCTGTGAAGCGTTGAAGCCCATCGCGCCCGCCAGCACGAGCGGGATCGCAATGGTCGCACCCACCATCGTCAGCCAGTGCTGAACGCCCAGCAGAACGGACTCGCCCAGCGGCGGCTTGTCGTCGATGCCGTACTCGACCATGCTCTCGCCGCCGTCCGTCACAGCCTCTCTGTCACCGTCTGCCATCGATATTCCTCCGACGTTCTGTGGTATCGTATCCCATGGCTCCGTACCTTCAGTCCCCACATCAGTGATTGGGAACATAAAACTGGTGATTGGTACAAGTATAGATGTGCTCCCGGCACTCCCTCGTGGACACTGCGGGCGAACTTACCTGTGAAAGTCGACGTTGGTCGGTCCATCCGCCCGTATCACCGTGGTCTCGCCCGGGTCAGTCCGTGCAATTGGGTCGCCATCCCGGAGAACGAGCGTTCGCGGGGCGCGGGTCCGGAGCGCGTCGAACGGCGTCGGGCTGTCGAAGACGACCAGCGAACCCTCGTTGTCCTCCGCGAGCCCGTAGTCGGTTGCGCCGAAAATCTCCGCGTTCGCCTCTGTCAACATCTCCCACAACGACGGGACGTCTCCACGGCCGGCCATGTGGGCGTAATGGACGAGGATGAACGCCGCGTCGAGCGGGTCCGCCACGCCGTAATGGTACCAGGGGTCCATCACCGAATCGTGGCCGATACCGACGGTCACGCCAGCAGCTCTGAGCTGGTCGACGCGCGTGTGACCGCGCCGGCGCGGGTAGTCGTCGTAACTCCCCTGGAGCACGGAGTTGTCGGGTGGGTTCGTCACGACGCCGACGCCGCTCTCTGCGAGCAACGACGCGAGCTTCTCGGCGTAGGCGTTGTTGTACGAGTGCATCGCCGTGACGTGACTGGCGGTGGTCCGGGCCCCGATACTCCGGTCGATGGCCTCGCTCGCGAGCACCTCTGTGAAGCGCGATCCGGGGTCGTCCGTCTCGTCGATATGCAGGTCCAGGGGCCGGTCGTACCGTTCGGCGATGTCACAGGCCAGTGTCACGCTCCGGACGCCGTCCTCGCGGGTGTGCTCGTTGTGCGGGATGGCACCCACCACGTCGACCCCCATCTCGACGGCCTCCCGGAACAGGTCCTCGTGGCCGGCGTCCGTGAACAGGCCGTCCTGGGGGAACGCGACCACCTGGAGGTCGACGAGGTCCGAGACGCGGTCGCGTACCTCCAGTAGCGCCTCGACGGTCGTCAGAGTCGGCTCCGTCGTGTCGGCGTGGGTCCGGACGCGCGTGACGCCGTGGGCCGCGTACCACTCGACCGTTCGGGTCGCCCGCTCGACGATGTCCTCCGCCGTGATGTCGGCCTTGTAGTCGGCCCAGATGTCGATGCCCTCCGCGAGGGTCCCCGAATCGTTCCAGCGTGGATCGCCCGCCGTGCCCGTCGCGTCCAGGTGCAGGTGCGGTTCGATCAACGGCGGGGTCACGAGCCGGCCCGCCGCGTCGTAGCAGCGGTCGGCCGGGAACGCCTCCGGGTCGCCCTCGCCGGCAGCCACCAGCCGGTCGACGGTGCCGTCCCGTACCTCGATGTCGACTGCCTCGCCCGAGAGCGTTCGGCCATCGGTGACGATGTACTCGCGCATAGGTGATGTGGACGGATGACCATCAAATAGCTGTCGGCAGACCCGATAGCCGGCCGGAACCGCAAGAGGTGTCGCCAACAGGTACTTTTAAGTCAGACCCCCATGGCTACGTTTAGCATGGCAACAGAAGAACAGCCACTCTGGCGGCAGTTCGTCTTCGGTGACGAGGAACTCCCGGATCCGGACTACCCGATCGACCACGTGCCCGAGAGCGAGCGGAAGGGGTTGACCAGTATCTCGGCGGTGTTGCTGGGGTTCGTGTTCTTCGCGGGGACGCTGTGGGCCGGCGCGGACGTCGGCGCCGCGATGGGATTCGGGCCGATGCTGGCGGCGATGACCGTCGGGTACGCCATCCTCGGCGTCTACGTGGCCGCGCTGTGTGGCATCGCCGCGAAAGCGGGGCTGACGACGGTGTTGCTCTCGCGGTACAGTTTCGGCTCCTGGGGCGCGAAGTTCGCCGACCTCCTGCTCGGCGGGACGCAGGTCGGCTGGTTCGGCGTCACGATCCCGCTGGTCGCCATCCCGACCGCGAAGTTCTTCGGCGTCAACACGCCGACGTTCACCACCGCGCTCATCCTCGTGTGGGGACTGTTGCACCTCGCGACGGCGTACTTCGGGTACGAGGGCATGGAGACCCTCTCGTTCGTGGCGGTGCCGATCTTGGTGGCGGTGGGGCTGCTCTCGATTTTCATCGCCCTCGGTGACGCCGGTGGGGTGTCCGGCCTCTTCGCGGGGACCGGCACCGGGGAGATGGGCTTTGCCGCGGCGGTCACCATCGTCGTCGGCACGTTCATCAGCGGGGGCACGCAGGCACCCAACTGGGCGCGCTTCGCCGCGAGCACCCGGGTCGGGTTCTGGGCCGGGCTGATCGCCTTCCTCGTCGGGAACGGCTTCCTGTTCCTCTCGGGCGCGGTCGGCGGGTCGGTCTACGACGTGACGCCCGCCGGCGACCTCTACGAGGTGCTGGCTGCACAGGGACTGGCGGCGATCGGTCTGATCGCACTGATCCTCAACATCTGGACCACCAACGACAACGCGGCCTACGCGTTCGGCGTGGCCGGCAGCGAGGCCTTCACCTTCGACCGCAAGCGACCGTTCATCCTCGGAGGCGGAGCCATCGGCATCGTCCTCGCGCTCGTCGGTGCCGACAGCCTGCTGATCCCGTGGCTCTCGACGCTCGGTCAGTACATCCCACCGCTGGGCGGTGTCATCATCGCCGACTTCCTGCTGTGCTGGCGGATGGACGTCCCGCGCATGGAAGACATCGAGTTCACCGGCGTCCGCTGGATCGCCATCCTCGCGTACGTCGTCGGTGCAATCGTGGCTATCCTCACAGCCGGCCAGTTCATCCCCGGGGTCGCCGCCCCGCAGGTGATACCGGGTCCGGCTGGGGCGTCACTGAACGGACTGATCGCTGCCTTCGTCGTTCACACGGCCGCCTACTACGGCCTCGAAGAGCAGGGTCTACTCCCGGGCCACGACGTCGAGACCGGCGCAGAGCACCTCTGAACCGCACCGCGGTCCGGGCACGCCGACGAAACTTATTTGCCGCTGTTGGCGCTCGGTGGGATATGGTCTCCCCACCCGAGTACGGCGTCCACGCGGACCTGAACGTCCGGGTCGAGACGCGGGACGGAACGGAACTCGCGACCGACGTCTACCGGCCGGCCGACCCCGAGACTGGCGAGCCGCTCGACGAGCCCCGGCCGGCGCTGCTGGATCGGACACCCTACGACCGGACTGGTGGCCGCCTGCGCCACGGCGAGTGGTACGCCTCGCGGGGCTACGTCATCGCCATCCAGGACGTCCGGGGCCGGTTCGACAGCGACGGGGAGTTCTACATCCACAAAAACGAGGCCGAGGACGGTGCTGACACCGTCAAGTGGCTCGCGAACCGCGAGTACTGCGACGGCCAGGTGGCGACGCTTGGAACCTCGTATGGCGCCTGGGTCCAGAACGCCCTCGCCACGCAGGACCCCGCGGGACTGGCCGGGATGTTCGTCAACATGGGCGCAGCCAACGGCCGTACGAAGACGTTCCGGCACAACGGCGCCTTCGAGTTGCGGTGGCTCTGCTGGGCGCTCACGCTCGGGGCGGGCTTCGCCCACGAGTCGCTGGCATACCCCGAGGTCCAGCAGCAGTTCGCGGACGTCGACGTCCGGCAGGTCCTCCGCGACGGGCCGATAGAGCGCGGCGAGACACCGCTGGCGACGCTGCCCGGCTACGAGGAGTGGGTCTTCGACATCATGACCACCGGGAGTGAGAGCGACGACCTCTGGGGAAACCCGGGCGTGAACTTCGAACGCCACTACGACCAGTCGGCAGACGTGCCGACGGTGTACTCGGGTGGGTGGTACGATTCGTACACGGGCGCGACGTGTGACAACTTCGTCGGACTCGCGGACCGCAAGGACGCAGACCACTACCTCCTGCTGGGTCCCTGGACCCACCTCGCGCGCCTGCCCGGCGGCCACGACCACAGCGAGGCACTGCTCTTCCCGCCACTGACCTGGGAACACCCCACGGCGGGCGACCTGGCCTTCGGCGAGCACGCGACGCGAAAGTATCGGGAGACACGCCTGCGGTTTTTCGACCACTACCTGCGTGGCGGCGACGGCTGGGCCGACCAGCCCCGCGTCGAGTACTTCCTGATGGGGACCGGCGACGGCCACCGGACGGACGACGGCCACCTCTTTCACGGCGGGGAGTGGCGCAGTGCCCAGCAGTGGCCACCCGCCGGAACCGAGATGACCCGCTTTTACACCCGCGGCGACGGCACGCTCTCGACGGACCGGCCCGCGGAGACCGGGGAAACGTCGTTCGAATTCGACCCCGCGGACCCGGTGCCGACCATCGGCGGCAACACCTCCTCGTACCTGACATACGAGCCCCGCGAGGAGTCCGTCCGGGCACACCCGCTGGGCGACCGGAACATCGTCGACTTCGCGGGCCGGGGCGGGTACGACCAGCGCACCGACGCGGATACCTTCGGCGCCAGTCCCCCGTACGGGCCGCTCGCGGACCGCGAGGACGTCCGCGTCTTCCGGACGCCGCCACTCGAGGAACCGGTCGATATCGCCGGCCCGATCTGTGTGCGGGTCTACGCGTCGACAGACGGCCCCGACACCGACATCACCGCGAAACTGATCGACGAGTACCCTGCGAGCGAGGACTACCCCGACGGGTACGCGCTGAACCTCTCGGACTCCATCTGCCGGGGGCGGTACCGCGGTTACAGGGACGAACCGGACCTCCTCGAACCGGGCGATGTCTACGAGTTCTACATGGAACCCTACGACACGGCAACCCGGTTCAAGGCGGGCCACCGCATCCGTCTCGACATCTCCTCGTCGAACTGGCCGCGCTTCGACGTCAACCACAACACCGGCGGCCCCCTCTACGGCGGCGAGGAGTATCGCGTGGCACGGAATACGATCCACCACGGCGGCGACCGGGCGACGCACGTGGAATTGCCCGTCAAGCCGGCCGAGTGAAACGCCAGGGAGCTTGTTCCCGCGCACGCGTTTTCCAAGTGGAAAACCTTATGAGACCTACCGCTGTTCGTACGAATATGCGCTACGAAACGCTGCTCGAACGGACCGTCGAGGAGTGGGAGGATGGATACGGCGTCGTCCAGATCGTCAGCCCCGAGGGGTCCGACGAGAACGAACTCCGGTTCTGTTACTACAAGGAGGGCGACTTCGTCAACCGGCCGCTGACGGTCTCGCCGGCGGGTGACGTGGCCGACAGGACCGCCGACGTCGTGACGACGATGGCCAGCCTCGCGCGGACGTTCACCCCCGGAGAGATCGAGGCCCTGGTCGAGGAACTCGGCGAGGAGCAGGTCCTCGAACTGTCGGTGCTCATCGAGGAACTGGGCAAGAGCCGGCTGGCCGAGATACTGGACGCGACCGGGTAGACCACGCTCGGCGTCGCTCCGGCCCTCGCCGCGACGCCTGCGAGCCCTCGCTCGCCACGGATGACCCCAACTACTTTGATGTGGCGTGCTTTTGTGTGGGTGGAGGAACTTGACTGTGGAAATCTCGAATAAGCTCCTGTGTCTGTTCAGTGCGGAGGTCACACAAGACGGCGACCGCTACATCGTCGAAGTTCCGAAACGGGAGGTCGAGACGGGTTCTATCGACCCCTCGAGAAGCTACAGGGTGGCGCTCATCCGGGCCGACGAGCCGGATACCGACGACGAGACAGCCGAGACGGGGCCGCCATCCGAGCCCCAGCCGCCTGTCGAACCCGGCGAAATCCGCTACGTGGAGATCGAGGATATCGGGAAGCAGGGCGACGGTATCGCCCGCGTCGAACGCGGGTACGTGATCATCGTTCCGGACGCGGAAATCGGGGAGCGCGTCAAGGTCGAGATCACGGAGGTCAAGTCGAACTTCGCCGTCGGACAGATCATCGAAGAGCCCGTCTAGCTGTCGGCCGACGTACCACTCGCCCGGCCGTACCTGGTTCTCTCGCGCGATTCTGTACCGCCCGATCACCCGGAATCCCGGGATGGCAAGGGGTTAATCGACCGTACCAAATCGGCTATACGTGGGTGGACCGTTCCCCCAGTATGAGCACGACAGTCTCCACAGGGGAGGGGGGACAGGCCCTCAGCGAGAAACAGCGGCGCATTCTATCGTACCTCCGGGAGCACGCCGACGAACAGACCTACTTCAAGTCGCGGCTCATCGGCGAGGCACTGGACCTCTCGCCCAAGGAAGTGGGGACCAACATGACCGCCATCCAGCAGGGCGACTTCGACGTCGACGTGGAGAAGTGGGGATACTCGTCGAGTACGACCTGGAAAGTCACTCAGTAGAGGAGGTCGTCGTCACTCTCGACCATGTAGAGGGTGCGGGCGGCGATGTTGACGGCGTGGTCGCCGACCCGTTCGAGGTCGCGAATCGTCAACAGGAGGCGGTGGACGTCGGCCATCAGCTGTTCGACCTCCGCTTCGGAGTCGACGCCCTCCCGTTCGATGAGTTCGCGGGCGACCGTCTCGGAGGCGCGCTCACACAGTTCGTCGACCTCGTCGTCCCAGTCAGCGATCTCGAAGCACGCCGCGGCGTCCTCCGCCGCGTAGGCGTCCATGGCCGCCTCGACCATTTCGATCGTCTCGTCGCCGATGCCCTGGACGTCGACCTCGGGGAAGATATCCTGCTGGGCGTCGAGCGAGTACTCGGCGAGGTTGGTCGCCAGGTCGCCGATCCGCTCCAGGTCGGTGATGATCTTGAACGACGCGGCGATGAACCGCAGGTCGCCTGCCACGGGCTGTTGGAGGGCCAGCAGGTCCACGCAGTCCCCCTCCAGTTCGAGGTACATCTCGTTGATCTCGTGGTCGCCCTCAATGACGTCCCAGGCGAGGTCCTCCTCTTTCTGTTCCAGCGCGTCCAGCCCCATACGGAGCCGCTCCAGGACGACCTCGCTCATGTAGAGGACGTCCTCGCGCACACTCTGTAGCTTCTCCTGATACCCCTCGCGTGCCATACGTCATGTTGTGCCGTCAGGCGATATGTATGTTTGTATGACGCATGTGGGGGACGTCCCCCGGTCGGCGTCACGACCGCCCGGTTTCCCGGTCGCGCCGGGTTCGATCATGCTCCGGGGGCCCGGGCAGTCTCCTCGTCCCGGGTGACCTCGGCCATATCCGGGCGAACCGACGGAGTGCGGGAGGAGAGTCAGTACAGCAGCGCGTCGTCGGATTCGGCCATGTACAGCGTTCGAGCGGCGATGTTGACGGCGTGGTCGCCGACCCGTTCGAGGTCGCGGACGGTCAACAGGAGCTGGAAGACTTCCCCGAGGAGTCGTTCGAGGGCCTCCTCGTCGGGTTTTCGGTCGACCAGGTCCCGGAGCAACACCTCGGCGGCCCGCTCGCAGAGGCCGTCGACCTCGTCGTCGCGTTCGGCGACTGCGTGACATTCCTCGGGGTCGCCGGACTCGTAGGCCGCGAGAGCAGCCTCGATCTGCTCGGCGACGAGTTCGCCGATAGTGACGAGGTCTGCGCGCGGTACGAACTCCCGGGACATGCCGATGACGTACCCCCCGAGGTTCATCGCCAGGTCGCCGACCCGTTCCAGATCGGTCAGGATCTTGAACGACGCGGCGACGAATCTGAGGTCGCTCGCGACGGGCTGCTGGAGCGTAAAGAGGTCTATGCAGTCGCTTTCGAGTTCGAGGTACCGCTCGTTTATCTCGTGGTCACCCTCGAGGACGGACCGTGCACGCTCGCGGTCGCCCTCGTCGAGTGCCCCGATGGCGGTCCGCAGCCTGTCGAGGACGGTCGCGCCGAGGTCGAGAACCGCCTCGCGGAGGGCGTCCATCTCGGCCCGAAACGAGTCACGTGGCATGAGTAGAGAGAGGGGAGGCGAGACTGGTCACGACCGGGAAAGCACCTCTGTGAGGGCGCGCAGGTCCGGGAATTCGTAGGTCGGCTCGACGGCCAGGTCGGCGTCTGCGCTGTGCTCGCGCCGGAGGAACGCGCTGTCGACGCCTGCCCGGCGTGCCGCCTCGACGTCCACCTCGCTGTCCCCGACGTAGAGGGCGTTTCGTGTCCCCAGTTCCGAGAGGGCCCGTTCGAGGTAGTGAGGGTCCGGTTTCTTGCGCTCGGCCCCCGCCACCGACAGATCGCGGCCGTGCACGGTCTCGAAGCGATCCAGGCCGTGGTACTCGACGATGAACGAGACGGTCTCGTGCTGGTTGTTGCTGACCATGCCCAGGCTGGCGTCGATATCCCGGAGGGTTGCAACGTCGTCGTACAGCGGCTTCCCGCCGTCGCGGATCAGGTCCTTCTGGACCGCCGCCGCCCGCTTCTCGCGCCGCTGCCAGAACTGTTCGACGTCGATCCCGGTGACGCCATCGGCCGCCGCGACGGTCTCGTGTGGGCCGGCACCCGCGGCGACGGCGCGCTCGACGGTCGCGCGGTCGGGATCGACGCCCACGTCGCGAAACGCCGCACAGACCGCGTCCGTGAGGGGGCCGCGGTCGGTCGGTTCGACGATCACGCCGTCGTTGTCGAACACCACCGCGTCGTAGTCGGTGCGGAGAGTGTCGGACATCGGTCGATCGTTCGGTTTCCGACCGGTTGGGGGTTTGGATTCGTCCGGCGTCGCTGCTCCGCCCGGAGCACTCACATCCACGCGCCCGGTTGTACTCGGAACCCGGGGGCGTATGGGCTCGTGACCGCGCGGGAACAGCGGGGAATCGCCGTCGGCCATCCGCTCAGAACAGCGCGTCCCTGACGGCACTGGATACTCTCCCCGTGACGGACTCCGTCCCGTCGTCGGACCCGTCGGCCGTCCGCTCGATTTCGTCGAACAGTTCTTGGACGCGTCCCTCGATCTCGTCGCGCACCTCCCGGACCGTCTCCATGTCCTTTCCGTCGGGGTTCGTGAGGTCCCAGGTGCGGGATTCGACGCCGTACCGGGCGGGATTGAACTCCGTGATGGTACAGCCCATCGTGACCAGGTAGTGACTGTCCTTCAGCTCGTCGAGGACCACCCACGTCGGCGACCGGTCC
>JAHENO010000176.1 GCA_018609945.1 Haloarculaceae archaeon
AGCGGCGAGCGGCTCAAATCCGAGTATGTCACCGAGGACACCACCTGCGCGAACTGTGCGGTCAAGTGCGGGAAGCACGTCTCCGTCGAGGCCGAAGGGGTCACCGAGGCCAAGATTCCCGAATTCGAGTCGCTGTTCGGGACGGCCACCATGCAGGGCGTCTACGACATCGAGCGCGTCATCACGGCCAACGACCGCTGTGACCGGCTCGGGATGGACACCATCTCCTGGGGTGTCACGGTCGCCTTCGCCCGCGAGTGCTACGAGGAGGGACTGATCGACGAAGACGCCTCCCCCCACCTGACGTTTGGCGACGCGGACGGGCTGGTCGAGCTCGCCCGACAGACCGCCCACCGCGAGGGGTTCGGGGACGACCTCGCGGAGGGTTCGTTCCGCCTCGCGGCGTCCATCGCTGACGAGGCGACGCAGTATCTCTACGGCACGAAGGGCCTGGAGTTCGCCGCCCACTCGGCGCGCGGACTCAAGGGGATGAGCATCGGCTACGCCACCGCGACCCGTGGCGGCTCCCACCACGACACCCGACCGACGCTGCAGTACGACGGCCACCACGACGAGACGACCGAGGGCACACCCGAATTCGCCGCCCGCATCCAGCACTTCACTGCCCTCGGCGACTCGCTGACGCAGTGTCGGTTCGTCAGCGAGGGCGGGTGGGGCGCCCGCGTCAACGAGAACTACAGGGAGGCCATCGAACTCGCGACGGGCTGGGACCTCACCGTCGAGGACGTCGAACGCATCGGGGAGCGGGTCTACAACCTCGAACGACTCATCAACGTCGCCCGCGGCGTCGCCGACCGCGAGAGCGATACCCTTCCCCACCGCGTGCAACACGAACCCATCCCCGAGGGGCCGGCCGAGGGGATGTACTGTCCGCCGGAGGAACTCGACGCGATGCTGGACGAGTACTACCAGTATCGAGGCTGGAACGAGAACGGCCATCCGACGACGGAGACGGTCGAACGCCTCGACCTGGACGACGTCGCGGCGGCCGTCACGGAGTGATGGAAGTCGAGATTCGGCTGTTCGCCACGGTGCGCGAGGCGGTCGGCCAGCGGAGCCTCACCCGCGAGTGCGATCCGGAGACGACCGTCGGGGAACTGCTCGCCGCGCTGGAAGAGGAGTATCCGTCGCTGGACGGACAACTCCTCGACGGATCGGCGGTCGCCGGTGGCATCACCGTGTTGCGCAACGGGACCCACGTCACACACTTCGAGGGCACGGAGACGGCGCTCGCTGACGGCGACGCCCTCTCGATTACCCCACCCGTCACGGGAGGGTGAACGTGATACTGATATGAAACGTCTGCCCGCAACGGAGCGTGGGACTCATGTGGGCCCCCGACGAATCCGGTAGCGATGGTCGACCCGCCGCCGCTGGACCGCTGGGACTACGCCGCCGGCGCCAGCGTCCTCGGATTGCTCGTCTTCGCGTACGTCATCTACCCCCACACCCTCGTGCAGTACGGCGCCTGGCTGACGATTTTCACCATCTGGATGGCCTGGTTCGTCTTCTACGGCGTCAAGTGGGTGTACTCCGAGGACCGACAGCGGCCGGGCTGACGTGTCGCCGCCCGAACAAACTGCTTTTCTCCGGCAGGCTCGAACCCGGGAGCGATGACGGACGACCCCGCGGGCCTCGATCCCGATCCACCACCGGCGGCCTACCCGGACTGTCCGGTCGTCGACGCCCACGTCCACGTCCTGGAGACGTCGCTGCTCTCGGCTATCGTCGACTGGTTCGAGCGCGAGACTGTCTGGCAGATGCCCGAACCGTCCGTCGAGACGCTGGTCGAGCGCGCCGTCTCGCGGACTGACGGCTTCGTCTTCTTCCCGTACGCACACAAACCCGACGTCGCCGAGCCGATGAACGACTCCGCCGCCGCCTGGCAGGACCGGCTGGCCGACGCCGACGCCGCGACGGTGGCGCTGGGGACCGTCCACGCCGGTGACGACGACCCCGGGTCCGTCGTCGCGGACGCGTTCGACCGCGGGCTGGCGGGGATCAAGCTCCACTGTCCGGTCCAGGACTTCCCGCCCGACGACGCGCGCCTCGACCCGGTCTACGAACGCCTCGTCGCTGCCGACCTCCCGCTGGTGATCCACGCCTCCTCGCACCCGTTCTACCGGGACAGCCCCATCCTCGGTCCGGACCGCATGGAACGGGTCCTCGAACGGTTCCCCTCGCTGCGGGTCTGTATTCCCCACTTCGGGATGTTCGAGACCGAGGGATTCCTGGCGCTGGCCGAGGAGTACAGTGTCTACTTCGACACCGCCGTCGCCACGGGCGAGCGAACCCACGAATTGATCGGCCTCCGGGACGGGGAGTTCGACCCCGACCGATTGCGCGCCCACAGCGACCGGGTCATGTTCGGCACCGACTATCCCCTCCGGCCGCTGCCCGTCGAGGTGGAACTGCGTGGCACCCGCGAGACGTTTCCCGACGCGACCGAGGCCGTGTTCTACCGGAACGCCGCCGACTTCTTCGGGCTCGACGTCGACGCCTCGTCCTGACTGGCCCGAGTGGGGCCAGGTTTCGGAAGCGGCCGGGCCAGGTTTAGGAACATACTTCCGACTCGGTGCCCCACCGGAGAGTATGGACACCTACACAGTCAGCGGCCGGTGGCAGGCACGCGACGGCTGGCAGCCCTTCGAGAAGGAGCTGACGGCCGAAAACGAGGACGTCGCCGTCGAGCACGTCTACGCCGACTTCGGCTCGAAACACGGCCTGAAGCGCACGCAGGTCGACATCGCGGAGGTCGACACATGAGCCTCGGTGGCGGTGGCGGCGAGTCGCAGTTGCAGGAACTCGCACAGCAACTCGAGGCCCTCGACCAGCAACGGGAGGCACTCGAAACCGAGATCGAGGCGCTCCGGGCCCGGCAGACCGCCATCGACGAGGCCGTCGATGCCATCGAGCAACTCGAAACGGGAGCGACGGTCCAGGTCCCGCTGGGCGGGGGCGCCTACGCCCGCGCCACCATCGAGGACGCCGACGAGATCGTCGTCGAACTGGGCGGGGGCTACGCCGCCGAACGCGACCAGGAGGGGGCCACCTCGACACTCGAATCGAAAAAGGAGACCATCGACGGGCGGATCGAGGAAGTCCAGTCGGAGATCGCGGACCTCGAAAGCGAGACCGAGGAACTCGAAGAGCGCGCCCAGCAACTCCAGGCCCAGCAACTCCAGCAGGCACAACAGCAACGCCAGCAAGACGAGTAGGCGATGTTCGACGGACTGAAGGACAAACTCGAATCGTTCGCCAGCGACGTCGAGGACGACGCCGACATGGAAGCGGCTGCCGGCGAGGAAGCCACCGAACCCGCGGACGCCGAGGCCACTGCCGAGGCCAGGGCCGGCCCAACGGGCACCGACACTTCCGGGACGGACGATTCCGGGACGGACGATTCCGCCACGGCAACTGCCGATACCGACGAGAGCGGGGGTCCGGATGCCGGGGAGTCGGCGGCTGCGCCCGACGACGGGGGCGACGAGGAGCGGGGCCTGACCGAGCGCGCGAAGCTACTGGCCACCGGCAAGACGGTCATCGACGAGGACGACCTGGCGGCCCACCTCGAGGAACTGGAGTTTGCACTCCTGGGCAGCGACGTCGAGATGAGCGTCGCCCAGGAGATACTCGACGGCGTCGAGGAGAACCTCGTCGGCCAGACCCGCCGGCGCCTCTCGAGTACGGGCAATCTCGTCCGCGACGCGGTGCGCGAGGCGGTCTACGACGTCATCAACGTCGGCCAGTTCGACTTCGAGGAACGGATCGCCGCGACCGAGAAACCCGTCGTGATTATCTTCACGGGCGTCAACGGCGTCGGCAAGACGACGACCATCGCCAAGCTCGCCCACTACCTCGGCGAGCGGGGCTACTCGTCGGTGCTCGCCAACGGCGACACGTTCCGTGCCGGCGCCAACGAGCAACTCGAAGAACACGCCGACAACCTCGGCAAGAAAATCATCTCCCACCAGCAGGGTTCGGACCCGGCGGCGGTCATCTACGACGCCGTCGAGTACGCCGAGGCCAACGACGTCGACGTCGTCCTGGGCGACACCGCCGGTCGCTTGCACACCAGCGACGGGCTGATGGACCAGCTGGAGAAAATCGACCGGGTCATCGAGCCCGACATGACGCTGTTCGTCGACGAGGCCGTCGCCGGCCAGGACGCGGTCAACCGCGCCCGGGAGTTCGACGACGCGGCGGCCATCGACGGGACCGTCCTCACGAAGGCCGACGCCGACCAGCAGGGCGGCGCCGCCATCTCCATCGCCCACGTGACGGGCAAACCCATCCTCTTTCTGGGCACCGGCCAAGACTACGACGATATCGAACCGTTCGACCCGGAGCGGATCGTCGACGCGCTCCTCGGTTCCGAGTGACTCGCCCGGACCGCCTGTACCGACGACCGGCACCGGGCATACGCGCGCTCTGTGCTTGCGCCGATTCCGGGCTTGCGCCGATTCCGGGCTTGCGCCGATTCCAGGCGGACGCTGATTCCGGTCTTACGCTGATTCCAGGCGGACGCCGAGATCGGTGCCGTTCGACAGCGTCTCGGAGACGGGGCACCGTCGTTCGACCTCCGCGAGCAGATCCTCCAGGGTCTCCTCGTCGGCGTCGGCGTCGACAGTCAGCGTGACCCGGACGTTCTGGAGTCCGGCCCGCGCGTCGGTCTCCTCGCCCTTGTACCGCGAGTAGTCGATGTCCCCCTCGACAGCCGCCTCCAGGCCCTCGATATCGACGCCCATCTCCCGCGAGACGGTCGTCGCCGTGGAGTTCAGGCAGCCCACCAGCCCGCCGAGCAGATGCTGGATGGGATTCACGTCCCGGTCGACGTCGAAGGTTTCCTCGCCGGTGTCGACGCGCATGTGGTGTCGACCCTGGCGGGAGCCGGTCAGCCGGTACGTCGTGATGTCTCCGTCGGAGTCGCCCATGGGGTCGTGGTGTCGGCCCCGGGAAAAGTGTCTATTGGTCGGTTCCGGCCACAGGAGTCGCCGTCGCCATCACCGCTCGTCGAAGAGGTGTTCGGCCAGGATGGGGACGAAGGTGCCGATGTCGGTGACCATCCCTGCGGCCTGTGCACTCCCGCGGTCGAGCAACTGGGTGACCGTCGCGGGGTTGATGTCGACACAGACGGTCCGGGTCGTCGAGGGGAGGCAGTTGCCCACTGCGACCGAGTGCAACAGCGTCGAGAGCATCAACACGAGGTCGGCCCGGTGGGCCTGCTCGCGGATGGCGTTCTGTGCCTCGACGGCGTCGGTGATCGTATCCGGCAGGGGACCGTCGTCGCGGATCGACCCCGCGATGACGTAGGGGACGTCGTTCTCGACGCACTCGTACATCACGCCGGACTCGACGACGCCATTCTCGACGGCCGCCTCGATGCCGCCCGCGCGGATGATCTCGCTGATGGTGTAGATGTGGTGTTTGTGGCCCTCGCGGGGGTGGTCCAGCGACTCGGTGTCCATCCCCAGCGAGGTGCCGTAGATGTCCCGCTCGAGGTCGTGGACGGCGAACCCGTTTCCGATCGAGAGCATGTCGATATAGCCCTCCCGGACCAGGCGTGCCATGTCCTCGCGTGCGCCGGAGTGGATCAGCGCCGGCCCACAGACCGCGAGTATGTCGCCACCCTCCCGCTCGGTCTCCTCGATTGCCTCGGCGATGTTGGCGATGGTCGTCTCGGAGGGGCGCTCCGAGGAGACGCCACCCTGCATGAACCCGAACGCGCCCTCCCGGCCGCGGGGACGCTCGGGGGGCTTGACGCGGATGCCCGAATCGCCGGTGACCACGAGGTCACCCTCCGCGATGGCGTTGAGAACGTCGGTCGTCGCGCGCGGGCCGTCCTCGGTGAACTCGACGGTGACCGCACAGTCCATCTCGATGTTCTCGACGGGGATCCACTCGCCCTCGACGCGGACGTCGGTCGGGTGGTTGGTCGTCGAGTAGAAGTCCGTCGGGACGACTTGGTCGGCGGGAGCGGGTTCGAGGCGAACGTCGTTCGGATCGGACGGGTTGACGCCGTTCTGGTGGAGTTCGTGGACGATCGACTGCAGGTGGTCGTGGTCGTCGCCCTCCACGACCAGGCGTGCGTACGATTCCTCGGTCTTCTGGCGACCGATCTCGAACTCCTCGACCTGGAAGGACCCGCCCATGTCCATGATGATCCCGAAACAGGCCTGCATCATCCCCGAGTCGATGATGTGCCCCTCCAGTTCGACTTCGCGCGAGACAGTCATGGTCCCAGGAATGTGGCAGGTCCCTAAGTCCGTTTTGGGTCCGCTCGTCGCCTGCGCGGCCTACCTGTCGATGTCGGTCCGGCACTCGACGTCCCACTTCACGGCCGAGCGCCCGTCGAGACGGTCGTACATCGCCCGGAGGCCATCCCGGTCGGTCTCGGGGAGGACGTGCAAGCGGACGTCGCCATCCCGGACCGACACGCGGAACACGTCGCCGGTCTCGTCGTCGCGAACCAGATACAGCGGCATGGGCAACTCCAGGAAGTCGCCGTAGCGGTAGGGCCCCGCCGCCAGCACCGTCTCGACCAGTTCCGCCAGGCGGTCAGTCGAGCGTTCGGGCGAGGGTCGCAACAGAAAGACGGTCTCGCCCTCGTACTCGACGCCACCCTCGAAGGGGAACCGACGGCTGGGACGGGCGGGGATCGCAAAGGAGGGGTCGCCGGCCATCTCGTGGGCGGCTATGGCCCGTTCCTTTTTAACTTCGCGGGCGTGCCCTCCGGTATGTGCGGCCGCTATAGCCTGTTCGCCCCGTCCGGCGACATCGAGGAGCGCTTCGACGCGACCTTCGCCGGGGCGTTCGAGCCACGATACAACGCCGCGCCCAGGCAGTCCCTACCCGTCATTCCGGACGCCGACCCGGAGTCTATCGTCTCCATGGAGTGGGGGTTCGTCCCGCCGTGGGCCGACGACCGCGCCGACTTCGGGTTCATCAACGCCCGCGCGGAGACCATCGCCGAGAAGCCGACCTTCCGGGACGCATTCCGTGCCGAGGACGGCCGCGAGGGGGACGGTTCCCTGCGAGCGGGGCGGTGTCTGGTTCCCGCCGACGGTTTCTACGAGTGGGTCGAAACGGACGACGGCAAACAGCCCTACCGCGTCCGGCTGGCCGACGACGGGCTCTTTGCGATGGCGGGGTTGTGGGCCGAGTGGCAGCCCGAACGCACCCAGGCCGGCCTCGGTGACTTCACGGGCAGAGCGGCCGGCACGGACACCGGCCCCGAGACGGTCAGAACCTACGCCATCGTGACGACGGAGCCCAACGACCTGGTGGCCGATCTCCACGACAGGATGTCCGTCATCCTCCCCGGGGGCGAGGAGCGCCGGTGGCTCCGCGAGGACCCGGAAGCGGTCGTGGACCTGCTCGGACCCTATCCCGCCGAGGGGATGTGTGCCGACCCGGTTTCGCGGGCGGTCAACGACCCGTCGAACGACTCGCCAGCGGTGGTCGAACCCGTCGCCGACGCGGCCACAGAAGACGACGCCGGAGACTCGCCCAACCGGTTCAGGGAACCATGACGCACAAGGGGACGACAGACAGCGTCACGGAGCGTCTCGACGGTGACCTCCCGGAACTGTCGCCCGCGGCGGCCGCCGAAACCATCGGCGCGGACGCGACCGTCGCAGTCAGCGGCTTCGGGAGCGTCGGCTACCCGAAGGCGGTGCCGCTCGCGCTCGCCGAGTCCGACCGAGACCTCGCGCTGACCGTCGTGAGCGGCGGGAGCGTCGGCGACGAGATCGATACCGCGCTCGTCGAGGCCGGTGCCATCGTCCGGCGGTACCCCTTCCAGGCCCGGCCGGCCGCCCGCGAGGCCATCAACGACGGGGTCGTCGCCTTCCACGACCGCCACATCTCCACGCTGGGCGACGAGGTCGCCTTCGGGAATCTCGCCGACGTCGACGTCGCCGTCGTCGAGGCGGTAGCCGTCGGCGAGGGCTTCCTCGTTCCCTCGACGTCGATCGGTCACACGCCGGCGTACGTCGACGCGGCCGACCGCCTGATCGTGGAGATCAACCGCGCCCAGCCGCTGGGGCTGGCCCGACTCCACGACGTCTACCGCCGGGCCGCGCCGCCGGACCGCGATCCGCTCCCGCTGTCGGCGCCCGACGGACGGATCGGCTCCCCGCGGGTGGGATTCGAACCGG
>JAHENO010000177.1 GCA_018609945.1 Haloarculaceae archaeon
CGCCCGGCGGACGTCGTTGAGTTCCAGCCCCAGTTCCTCGGCGAGTTCCTCGTCGGTCACCTCGCCGTCCGGCGGCGCCGCCGCCACCGGCATCCCCTTCGGCCCGACGAGTTCGTGGAGGTACTTCTGTATGACCGGGTCCTCCAGCAGTTCCTCAAAAGCCATTACTGGATTTCGGGGTGTCACGTGGTTAAAACCATCGCAACGGCTCGCTTCGCTCGCCGTTTGCTACGGTTCCTTGACTTGCTTTCCCTCGGATTGTGGGACGACCACGTGTTTTGGGTCCTCCCACTCGCGGTCGAGTTCTTCGCCCTCGAAGAGGTGGTCGAGGAAGACCGCCAGCGAGGCCACCTCCGAATGGGGCTGGTTCGTGACGGCGACGTTGTGGTCGGCGGCCTCGTAGATATCGAAGGGGACCTTTCCGGCACCGACGACGGCCAGGAGGGGCGTTCCCGCCTCGAATGTGGTCCGTATCTCCCCTTCGACGTCCTGGATCGGGAGGCCGTACATCGTCAGGTGGACGACGGCGCCGTCCCAGTCCTTCAGCGCGGCGCGGGGACTGTCGGTCGTCTCGACGGCGAACGGGCCGCCGAAGCGGTCGACGATGTCTTCGATAGTCCCGGCCCGACTCGCGCCCTCGCGGGCCAGGATGACCCGGTCGGCCCCCAGTGCGCGTGCGGCCAGGCCGACGTGGGTCGTCATCCGCTCGTCCCGGCCCGGCCGGTGGCCCAGGCGCAGGACCGCTACCTCGGGTGTCCCCTGCATGGTCCGGTGGATGCGCTCGCCGGGTTAGCCAGTTTCGGACAGCGCTTCGTCGAGTGCTGCCGACACCTCGTCGACGGTGCCCGATCCGTACCCCGAGGCGACGACCTCGCCGTTCAGTACGAACGCTGGCGTCGCCTCGACGCCGAGTTCGACCGCCTCGTCACGGTCGGCCTGGATGGTCCCCCCGTAGACCCGGTCGACTGCAGCAGCGCGGATCGCCTCTCCGTCGTGGCCCTGCTCGTCGGCGATCGTCGCGAAGAGGTCGGGAGCCTCGCTGGGGATCTCCCCGGAGCGCTCGAACACCGCCGCCGCGTACGTCCAGAAGGCCTCGTCGCCGTGGCGGTCTTGGACCGCGCGGGCGGCGTTGGCGGCCTGGAAGGAACCCGGATCGGCCACCGGGATCGGCAGGTCGCGGTGCTCGTACCTGATCTCGCCCGGGGCGATGTACTCGGCGTCGAGTTCGGGGAACCCCTCGACGTTGTAGTCGGCGCAGTGCGGGCACGCATAGTCCTCGAAGACCGCGAGCGTCACGGCGGCCCCGGGGTCGCCCTTCACCGGTGCGGGCAGTTGCTGGGCAGCGGGCGTCGCGTCGCCGTCTCCGTCACCGTCCGCTCCATCTCCGCCGGACGCACCGCTACACCCCGCGAGCACGCCGACTGCCGTCGTCCCCGCGGCAGCCAGCACATCCCGTCGTGACAGTGCTCGATATCCGTGGTCCATGTGTTGGCGGTCGGTCCCCGCGGGCAAGAACGACTCGCTCTCGGCCGGCTGTGGTTCCGGGTATTTATACTGTCGGCTATAAGCCCGTGAGTAATTCCGTCCCCCCGTGGGGTCGAATATCTTCACGTAGTTATAGCCGGCAGTATTAGCCCTCAACGCGACGACCGTGTCCGTCCCGAATCGGTTCGTGGCGCCCGTTGTTGCTCCCGGATGCGGCGTGTTTTTGACCGCCGGGCGCGTACGGGGCGTATGTCCAAGGGCCTGATCGGGACGCTCCAGTTCGCGGCGAGCGTCGTCGTCGCCGTTCCCGTGGCCGCGTTTGGCCTGTTCAAACTCGCGGAGGGCGCGCCCAGGCTCGGGGCGCTGTTTCTCTGCTTGGCCGTGCTGGTGGTCGTCTTCGAGGAAGTGGTCACCTCGCCGTCCGACATCCCCGCGGCGATTCTCGAACGGGTCGGCGGGCGCGTCGTGAAGGAACCCAACGACGAGGAGTGACACGCAGCGACGTGAACGCTTTTAGTAGGGGCGGGACCAAACTCGGGGCATGAGTCTCGAGGACCATGCCGAGGACCTCGCCTCCGACCTCGGCGTCGACACAGAGGAGGTCAAACGCGACCTGGAGAACCTCGTCTCCTACAGCGTCCCGATGGACGAGGCGAAACAGAGCCTGCGGCGCAAGTACGGCGACGACACCGCCGGCGGGGGGAACGGACCCACCACGAGGGACGTCGCCGACATCTCGACCGGGGACAGCAACGTCTCGGTCACGGGCGTTTTGCTGACGGTCGGGCAGCGCTCCATCCAGTACCAGGGCGAGGAAATCGTCATCTTCGAGGGGGAACTGGCCGACGAGACCGGCAAGATCTCCTACACTGCCTGGGAGGACTTCGGGCTCGAACCCGGGATCACGGTCCGGATCGGCAACGCCGGCGTCCGCGAGTGGGAGGGTGATCCGGAACTCAATCTCGGGGAGAGCACGAGCGTCGAACTGCTCGAGGATTCGGTCGACGTCGACTACGAGGTCGGCGGCGACCGCGACCTGGCCGACCTGTCGATCGGCGACCGCGGCGTCAACGTCGAGGTGCTGGTCCAGGACTGCGAGACGAAGGTGATCGACGGCCGCGACGGCGAGACGGAGATACTCAGCGGCGTCCTCGCCGACGGGAGCGGGCGGCTCCCGTTCACGGACTGGGACCCGCACGACGGGATCGCGACGGACGAGTCGGTCCGGATCGAGAACGCCTTCGTCAGGGAGTTTCGCGGCGTTCCGTCGGTGAACGTCTCGGAGTTCTCGACGGTCCAGGCACTCGATCGGAGCGTCGGCGCCACCGACTCGGCACAGCAGCGCTCGGTCCGGTCGGCGGTCGAGTCCGGCGGCCTGTTCGACGTCGAACTGGTGGGGACGGTCATCGACCTCCGGGACGGGTCGGGGCTCATCGAGCGGTGTCCCGAGTGTGGTCGGATGGTCCAGAACGGGCAGTGTCGCAGCCACGGCGAGGTTGACGCCGAGGACGACCTGCGGACGAAGGCAATCCTCGACGACGGCACCGGCACGGTGACGGTCGTGCTCGGGGAGGACCTCACGGAGGAGGTGTACGGTGGCGACGTCGAGGACGCGAAGGAGGCCGCGCGCGACGCGATGGACAGGGAAGTCGTCGCGGACGCCATCGCACAGACGGTCGTCGGCCGGGAGTTCCGCGTCCGCGGGTCGCTCAGCGTCGACGACTACGGCGCCAACCTCGAGGCACGGTCGTTCGCCCCGACGACCGACGACCCGGCCGACCGCGCCCGGGCGCTGCTCGCGGAGGTGGGACGATGAGCGACGCCCCCTCCGAGGGCGCCAACCGCCGCGAGATCGCCTACCGTCTCTTCGCCGCCGAGTACGACGACGCCGACCTCTCCTACTCCGAGGGCGAGGAGGAGCGCGCCCCCAACTACGTCGTCACGCCGACCGGCGCGCGCGTCAACCGGGCCTTCTTCGTCGGTGTTCTCACGGAAGTCGAGGCGGTCAGCGAGGACGTCCTCCGGGCACGGGTCGTCGACCCCACCGGCGCGTTCGTCCTCTACGCCGGCCAGTACCAGCCCGACGAGCAGGCGTTCCTCGAGGGCGCCGAGACACCGACCTTCGTCGCCGTGACGGGCAAGGCCCGGACTTTCCGGCCCGAGGACGCCGACCGCGTCTACACGTCGATCCGCCCCGAGACGATCAACGAGGTGGACGCGGACACGCGCGACCGCTGGACCGTCGGGACGGCCGAACGGACGCTCCAGCGCGTCGGCTGGATGGCCAGAGCGATCCGTAGCGACCGCCACGGGAGCGCCCTCGAAACCGCCCTCGTGTCCGACGGCGTCGACGAGGGGTTCGCGTCGGGCATCGTCCGCGCGCTCGACCACTACGGGACCTCGCCGGCGTACCTCTCCGCCGTCGCGGACATGGCCCTCGACGCGGCGCGACTCGTGGCCGGCGAGACCGACGAGGCCGAGACGGTCTCGGTGCCGCCCGACGCCGCCGGAGAGGCGGACCTCGACAGGCTCGCCGAGTACGCCGACCTGGCGACCGTCCACGCCGGCGAACCGACGACGAGTACGGCCGTGGCGGGGACCAGTGAACCCGAACCCGCGGAGGGTGACACTGACGGACAGGAGACGGCGTCGGCGGACTCTCGGGCCGAGACCGCGACAGCGACAACCACGGGAGGGGGAGGCAAGGCATCGACGGAGTCGGAGAGCGACGCGGCCGAACGGACCGCGAGTCCAGAGTCCGACTCCACGGGAGAACCAGCCGGCGACGCCACGACGGTGCAGGCGACCGAAACGGCACCCGCGGCCGGGACCGAATCGGACGAGCAGGCTGACGCGGACGAAACCACCGGCGAGGTCGGTGACTTCGAACCCGGCGAGTTCGACCTCGACGACGAGGAGCGCGAAGAAATCGAAGAGGAGTTCGGAACGGAGTTCCAGAGCGGGACCGAGGTCGACGACCCGGGCGAGGCAGACATCGAGACGCCGGAGCCCGACGAAACGGCCACCGAACCCCAGGCGGGGGGAGACAGCTCGACAGCGGCTGCGGACGGCACGACGGCGGAATCGCCAGTCGACGAGGAATCCGCGCCATCAGCAGTCGAAGAAAAGGCGGGGTCAGCAGAGGGCGCCGACACGACGACGGCGGAGACCGACGGGCCGGCCCACGAGGCTGCGGACGGGACAGAAACTGTCGAGACAGACGACGCGGAGACGGGCGCGGCGGACGTCGAGACCGACGACGTGGATCTGGAAGACGCGACCCTCGAGGTGATGGGGGAACTCGACGACGGGGCAGGCGCGGACCGGCAGGCAGTCATCGAGGCGATGACGGACAGGTACGGTGTCGACGCCGAAGACGTCGAGGAGGCGATCCAGGACGCCCTGATGGACGGCCGGTGTTACGAGCCCGACGACGCGACGCTCAAGCCCATCTGATGGCCGTCGAGCCGATCCCCGGAGAGCCCGCGGCGCTCGTCGACTGCGGCGGGGATCGCGCGCTCGTCGTCGCCGACTACCACGCGGGCATCGAGACCGGTCTCCGCCGCGAGGGAGTCGAACTCGAGAGCGACGCCGACGGCCGGCTGGCGGCGCTGACCTCGCTGCTCGACCGGACCGGCCCGGACAGGCTCGTCGTGCTGGGCGACCTCGGCCACGCCATCGGCGATCCGAGCCGGGACGAGCGCGCGGAAATCGAGGCGGTGCTCGCGGCTGCCACCGAGCGCGTTCCCGTTACGGTGGTCCGTGGCAACCACGACAGCGGCGTCGAGACGCTCTTCGAGAACCACGAGCGCGTTTCACTCGGGCCGGGTCGGGGTATCCGGCTCGGAGACGTCGGCTTCGCGCACGGACACACCTGGCCCGACCCGGCGGTGCTGGCGGCCGAGGTGCTCTGTATCGGCCACGAACACCCCGTCGTCCGGCTGGAAGACGAGGTCGGCGGTCGGCGCGTCGAGCGAGTCTGGCTGCGGGGTGGCCTCGATCCCGAACCGTTCCGGGCACACCACGACGCGGACGTGACCGTTCCCGGGGAACTCGTCGTGTTCCCGGCGTTCAACGACCGGTCGGGTGGCACCTGGATCAACGTCCCCGGCCGGGAGTTCCTGTCACCGTTCCTCCCCGAGGCGCTCCGCGACGGGCAGGCCTACCTCCTCGATGGCACCCGTCTGGGCGAGTACCAGCAGGTGTAGGGACGCGAGTTTCCGCCGGAGGAGGGCAGCGTCGGGGCTTCCGGGACCGAGTTCCAGTCGGAGCAGCCGGCACAGCGCATACAGTTCGCCAGCCTGGCGGGACCCGAGAAACCGGAACTCGACGTTGTACCGATCGGACCACGCGGAGACAGTGCCGGCGACCTGTTCGGGGTGGATATCGCGCCGGCGCATGACACCGCGCTCGTCGGCGAAGGTCTCCCAGGGCTCCTCGATCACGACCGACAGCGGAGCCGGCCAGGAGGAGGCCCGTTCGAGTTCGGCCCGGAACCGCTCCCGGTCGTGCGTGATGGCGGTGAGAAAGTCCCCGCCGGTCTTGCGTTCGACTGCGTATCTGGGATGGTAGGTTCCGGTCTCCGGATCCCGCGAGCAGCAACCGGCGAGGGTGTAATCGCCCGTCGAGAGCGTGACGTCCCGGGTCGACACCGGGTGAGGCTGGAAGGACCACGGTCGCTGCTCCCGGGTGTCCCTGAGTATCGTCGCGAGATGCATAGTCTCCTGCCGGGGCCTGCCGGGGCCCGACGCGGGAAGGGCTGGTGCGGATTCGTACTTCAATTTCGGGTCGCACCGGACGATTTAAACCTCACTTGCACTAAGTACACTCAGTTATGCTCCGGAGACGGCAGGGCGCGGCGGGGGCCGGCGCGTGACGCGGCTGGTTCTCGTTGCCGGCACCACGGGCACGGCCGAGATCGAGGGGCTCAGCGCCGCCGGCGCGGACCCGGCGGTGATGGCACACACGCCGAGTGCCGACGCCGAGATCGTCGCGTACGGCCGGCCGGTGCGGGCGCCGGTGGTGCCAGTCAGCCCCGCGGGAACGCCGACGCCGGCCGTCGTGACGCGGGCGGTCAGGGAGGAACTCGACGTTCCGCTGACGGTCGTGGACGGCGGGCTGGCGAAACCGACCGCCGCGGGGACAGTGACGGTCGGCGCGAGACCCGGGGCCGACATCCGCAAACGGGATCCCGTGCCGACGGCACCCGGGGCCTTCGCCGCGGCCCGGCAGTTCGGGCGCGCCCTCCCCGACGACGCGGTGTTCGTCGCCGAGACGATTCCGGGCGGGACGACCACCGCACTGGGCGTGCTGACCGCGCTCGGGGAACCCGCGTCGGTGTCGTCGTCGCTTCCCGAGAACCCTATCGAGCGCAAGCGCGATGTCGTCGCCGCGGGACTCGACGCGAGCGAGCTCTCCCGGGGCGGCGCGGCCGGCGACCCCGGACGGGCGGTCCGGCGGATGGGCGATCCCGTGCTCGCGACGGCCGCCGGGTTCGCCCTGGGTGCCCGCGAGTCCGGGACGGCCGTGACCCTCGCCGGCGGGACCCAGATGTTCGCCGTCGCGGCGCTGGTGCGCCACGCGGGCGCCG
>JAHENO010000178.1 GCA_018609945.1 Haloarculaceae archaeon
AGCAGCGAGGCGAGGTCCATTCCGTGGACGTACTTGGCTGCGTGGTCGCGGTAGGTGGGAAACAGCCAGTCCTCCTCCGCGAGCGCGTAGCCCGCCCCGACCTGCGAGCCCTCCTGGCCGGTCATCGGGGCGTAGGTCGCGATCCGGCCCTGGCGTTGCAACGAGATGGCGCGCTCGTCGAACGCCCGGGCCAGGCGCATGTCCTCGTACATCCCCAGCAACGCCGCGTCTGGGAGGTCCGGGACCTCCGCTCCGGGGCAGACGTTGCCGTCCTCGTCGAGGACTCGTATCGGTTCGTCGTCCGGTGCTGGCTGGGTGGGTTGGCGCGCGGTCGGTCGCTCTGGTTCGCTCATGTATACGGTGGGTGCGTGACGGTTGGTGGAATGGTCGAAGTCGGTCCGTCGGACGACCGGCCTGCCCCCGGACCCGCTGGCAACGGAATCCGGAAGCGTGGCCGAACTACCCCGCGCCGGATCCGGCGCGGGGCTCAGGCTGTCGATTTAAAAGTAGCGAATGTAGCGAAACCAGGCGTCGGGCTCGCGGCGCTGGTTCGCTGGCAGACCCCCGTCGGTGCGTCGTCGCTCGCGGGGTGCATACTCGAACAGTGACGGCCACAGTATATAATGATTGTGCGTGTCTCGTTCACACGCCGCGACCGAACGGGTCACACGGTAAACGGGTGGTCGAGGCCGCACTCTGTCGCGACGTCGACCAGCGAATCGACGACCCTGTCAGGGAGTGGAACCCCACCGTCGGTCCGCTCGCGGCGGGTCAGGTATTCGGCTTCGCCGGGCAACAGCAGCTCCTCGTCCCGGGCGGCATCCCCTACCGGGACGTCCGGATGCGAGTCGGCGGCGCGAACGTGTTCGACCAGCGCCTCAACCTTCCGGGCGGCAGTCCCGCGGTCGTCGAATTGCGCGGGGTCGACCGCGAGCATGAAGGCGCCGTTCGAGAACCAGGCCCCCGGCTCGCGCTGGCCGGCGACCGGACCGCCGCCGAGGATGCCGGCGAACAGCTCCGCCATCATTGCCAGGCCGGTGCCCTTGTGACCGGCGGTGGTTCCACCGAGCGGCCGGAGCGCACCCCAGCGTTCGTCCGCCCGGAATTCGCCCATCTCACCCGGATCTGTCATCGGGTCGCCGTCACCGCCGACGGCCCACTCACCCGGAATGGAGCGGCCGTCGGCCTCGTAGGCGTCCAGTTTGCCGTGGGCGACCTGCGAGGTGGCCATGTCGAGCACGAGTGGGAACGGGAGTCGGTCGAAGGTTGGCACCCCACAGGTGACCGGATTCGTCGAGAACCGTCTGGTGGTCGACCCGGCCGGGGCGACGACGAGCCCGCCACCCGACGTGTGGACGAAGGAGAGATAACACAGCTCCTCGCTGGCGACGCGTTCGGCCCACTCACCCATCCGGCCGAGGTGAGTCCCGTTGCGGACGCCGACGGCTGCCAGCCCGTGTTCGCTCGCCCGGTCGCAGAGGTGGTCGGCAGCCATCCGACCGACGAACTGCCCGAAGGCCCCGCGCCCGTCGACGACTGCGATGGCGCCCAGGTCGGTGACACACTCGGGTGTGGCGTCTGGAACGAGGACACCGTCCGCAATCATTGCCCTGTAGGTCGGGATGCGCAACACACCGTGGGAGGTGTGACCCCGGACGTCGGCGCCGACGAGCGACGTTGCGACCTTCTCGGCAATCGATTCGGGCGCCCCGATACCGCCGAGCAACTCCGTCGCGAACGCCTCGAGGGCCTCCGCGTCGATGGTGGTCATCGTTTCCCGGTCGGGCGGGCGCCGGCAAAAGTATTCCGCGGCAACATCCGCCCGTTCGTTCCCCGCTCGGACCGAAGAGATCTCACCCGGTGTTTTTCATGCCCGCGGCGATGCCCTTGACTGTCAGCCGGAGCACCCGTTCCTGGGTTTCGGTTCTGTCCTCCGTTCCCAGCAGGCGGAGCTGGATGTAGTTCAGCGGGTCGACGTAGGGGTTGCGCCGTTCGAGGCTCTCCGCGAGCCAGCCCTGTTCGATCACCGTCTCGCGGCCGGTGATGGCGCACACCAGCTCGCAGGCCCGGTCGTACTCCTCGCGGATGGGTTCGAACACGCGCTCCCGGAGTTCCCCGTCGGCCAGTGCCGCGTACTCGGCGGCGATCTCCATGTCCGTCCGGGCCAGGGAGAGCGCGGCGTTGTCGAGCATCGTCCGGAAGAAGGGCCACTCCTCGTACATCTCCTGGAGGGTCTCGATGTCGCCATCGGCCAGATAGGCGTCGAGCCCCGAGGCCAGCGAGTACCACCCCGGGACGATACAGCGGGCCTGCGTCCAGGAGAACACCCACGGGATGGCCCGCAAGTCCTCGACCGTCCGCTCGCCAGTCCGCGAGGCCGGGCGCGAGCCCAGATTGAGGTCCTCGATGACAGTGATCGGGGTCGCCTGCTCGAAGTAGGCCACGAACCCCTCCGTCGCGAGGAGGTCCTGGTAGGCGTCGCGTGCCGCGTCGGCGGCGGTCTCCATCGCGTCGAGCCACCGGTCCTCAACGGGTTCGGTGGGGTGTTCGAGGGCGTCCTTGCGGGCCCGGACCTGGGCGTTGAGCATCTGCTCGAGTTCGCGTTCCGCGATGTCGTCGTTGGCGTACTTCTCCGAGATCGCCTCCCCCTGTTCGGTGAACTTGACTTCGCCCGTGACCGTCTCGTTGGGCAGGGCCAGGAGGGCGTCGTTCATCGGCCCGCCGCCCCGGGAGATAGAGCCGCCGCGGCCGTGAAACAGCCGCAACTCCACGTCGTATTCGTCGGTGATGGCTGCCAGGCGCTTCTGGTTGCGGTACAGCGACCACTGGGCCGCGAGATAGCCGTTCTCCTTGTTCGAGTCCGAGTAGCCGATCATCACTTCCTGGACGTCGTCCCGGGCTGCGAGGGTCGCCGCGTAGGCCTCGTTTTCGAACAGCGTGCCCATGATGCGCCGTGCCCCGGAGAGGGCGTATTCGGTCTCCAGAAGCGGGACGATATCGAGCCCACTGTACCCCGGCACGTCGACGACGCCGACCTCGGAGGCGAGGAACACCACCTCGAGGACGTGACTGGGTTCCTCGCACATGCTGATACAGTAGGTATCGATGGCGTCGACGCCGTATTCGGCCTGCCAGTCCGCGAGCGCGTCGAACCGGTCGACGACCCGCGTGGCGGTCTCCGAGAGACCGTCCGTGTCGAGGGGATCGAGATACCGCGTCTCGGTGAGGATGGCCTCCGTCAGCAGGTCGACGCGCTCCGCTTCGGACATGGCGTCGTAGTCGATCCCCTGGCGGTCGAACAGTTCTGTCACCGTGTCCGTGTGGTTCTGGCGGTGGTCCCGCAGGTCGAGACTCGCGAGGTTGAAGCCGAACGTCGCGACCTGGCGTATCAGCGGGTCGATGTGTGTGCGGGCGATCCGGTCGGCGTCGTTGCGCCGCAGGTCCGCCGCGAGCGCCTCGAGGTCCCCGAGCAGTTCCTCGACGTCCCCGTACCCGCCCGGCCGGAGGTCGCTGACGCGCTCGACGCGCTCGCACATGAGACAGAGCAGTTGCCGGTAGGGCTCTGTCTGGTACTCCTCCCGGGCCTCCTCGGCGACGGCCGGGAACCGCTCGCGGTTGCGTTCGAGTGACTCGGCGAGCGCATCCCCCATCTCGACGCGGTCGCCTTCCAGGCTGAGGGTCCCCATCAGTCCCCGGAGTTTCGCACAGTAGTGGTCGAGGACGACCTGCCGCTGCCGTTCGAGTGTCTGGGTGGTCACCTCGGGCGTGACGTAGGGGTTCCCGTCGCGGTCGCTGCCCGCCCACGAGCGGAACTCGAACAGTTTCGGGACGTCGACGTCCAGGTACTCCTCTGCCAGTGCCTCCTCGAGTTCGTCGTAGAGTTCGCCGGTCACGTCGAAGAGGACGTTCTCCAGATACCACTGGACGTTCAGGGCCTCGTCGGTCGGCTCCGGCTTGCGCTCTCTGATCTGGGCCGTCTGCCAGAGGCTGGTCACCTCCGCGCGCAGATCGCGTTCGATCTGCTCGCGCTCCTTGTCGGTCACCAGCCGCTCGTCGAGCGTCTCGATGAGGTCCGCGACGTTCCGGAGTTTCGCCTTCACCGTTTTGCGCCGGGCCTCCGTCGGATGCGCGGTGAACGTCGGCTGGATGAGTACGTCGTCGAGTATCTCCTGGACCTTCTCCGCGTCGGCACCGGCGGCAGCCAGCTCCGCGACGGCCTCCTCGAGTCCGTCGTCGGGTATCGTCGCCTGTGATTGCTCCCTGAGCGCGCGGACCCGCTCGCGCTCCTCGGCCAGGTTGATGAGTTCGAAAAACGTCGTGAACGCCCGCGCCACCACGAGCAGTTGTTCGTCGTTGGCCGCATCGAGCGCCTGCTCGAGCGGTGCCCGGCTGTCGATGGCCCCCTCCCTGTAGTCGATGGCGGTCGTCCGCAGCCCTTCGACGGCCTCGAATGCTTCCCCGGAGTTCTGCTCGGAGATGACGTCCCCCACCATCGACCCCAGCTCCCGCACGTCCTGCCCGATGTCCCTGCGATATAATCTCATACCCCGCGTTACCCCGAGCGGGATGAAAAAGCTTCGAACCTGGTCGGTCGCTGGCCCGGAATCTGCGAAGACTCGGCGGCGAATTACCCCTGCAGAAATATGAACTAGAATTAAAAATATCGATTGCTGACGTTCATTTATAATTTTACCCGCGCATCGGTCGCTTGTGAGTGAACTTATTAGAATAGAATATTGTAACTAGAGTTGTCTTTTCTCAGTCGTCGTGGTCGCTCGGGAGCGCTGCGGCGAGCTTCTGGATTGGATGGGGGGGTTCCCCCTCGGTTCCCTCCCAGTCGCCCAGTTGCGTCCGACACGACGTGCCGGGCGCGACGACTTCCTCGCCGCCGCTGTCGCGAATCTGGTCGAACAGGAGGCGGCCGATGGCCTGACTCATCGAGAAGTGCTCGGCCTCGTACCCGAAGGAACCCGACATACCACAGCACGTCGAGTCGAGCGGGTCGACCTCGTAGCCGGCCCGCCTGAGAACCGCCACGGCGTGGTGGTCTTTCTTCGTCGACTTCTGGTGGCAGTGGCCGTGGTAGGTCAGCGCCGTCGATGGGGTCTCCCAGTCGATGTCGGCGTCGAGCCCGAAACGGTCGAGGTACTCGCAAACGCCGTATGCGTTGCCCGCGAGTCGCTCGACCTCTATACCCGAGAGCAGGTCCAGGTAGTCGTGCTGGACCATCACTGCGTCCGAGGGTTCGACGAGAACGAGGTCCCAACCCTGCTCGATTTCGGGTGCGAGCGCCGACACGTTCGCACGGGCGGTCTCGCGTGATTTGTCGAGGAACCCCTTCGAGTGGGCCGGTCGACCGCTGTCCGTCCGCTCGGCCAGTTTGACGCGAACGCCGGCGGCTTCGAGGACCCGCACGGCCGACTTCCCGACTTCGGGGTGCATGTAGTTCGTGTATGTGTCGGGAAACAGAACCGCTCTCTGCTCGGCCTCGCTTTCGGCGACCCGCGGGCCGCGCCCGGCGAACCAGTCCGTGAGCGTCTCGCGGCGGAACTCGGGCACGCTGCGCTGGCTGGCGATTCCAACCGTTTTCTCCATGAGGTACCCCGCCCCGGGCAGTTTCGGGATGGCGTTCGAGAGCGGCGCGAGACTGCTGCCAAAGCGTGCGAGTGTGTCGACGTTCGCGAACAGTCGGTCCCGGAGCGAGGAGCCGTGTTCCCGGTGGTGAGCGTGGGTAACTTCGGCTTTGAGCTTCGCCAGGTCCACCTCGCTGGGACAGTCCTTCATACAGCCCTTGCACCCGATACAGAGGTCGAGCACCTCCTGCATGAACTCCTCGTCGGTCGGGTCGTCGGGGAGGTCGCCGCTCATCGCCTGCCGGAGCATGTTCGCCCGCCCCCGTGTCGCGGTGATCTCCTCCTGTGCGGCGCGGTAGGTCGGACACATCACGCCGCCCGTCGTCTCCTGGGGGCCCCGACAGCCCCCACAGCCGTGACAGAGTTCGACCATCCCCGCCATGCCATTGTCGTTGTCCCACTCCAGTGCGGTATCGAATCCGGGGTCGAACTCGTACTCGGGATCGAACCGGAGGTTCTCGGTCATGTCCGTCGGCTCCGCCTCGCGGTAGACCACCTGTCCGGGGTTGAGCAGCCACTGAGGATCGAAGGCCGTCTTGAGGTCCCGGAACGTCTCCCAGACGGCCTCGCCGTAGAGTTTGCGGTTCCACTGGGTCCGTGCCCGGCCGTCGCCGTGTTCGCCCGAGACGCTGCCCCCGTACTCCACGACCAGGTCGGTCACGTCGTCCGCGATGGCCTCCATGCGCTCGACGCCCTCGAAAGTCTTGGTGTTGACGAGCGGGCGGATATGCAACACGCCGGGCCCGGCGTGTGCGTAGAAGGACGCGAAGGTGCCGTGTTCGTCGAGCAGGTCCTGGAAGTCGGAGACGTACGCCGGCAGGTTCTCGGGCGGGACGGCGGTGTCCTCGACGAACGCGATGTGTTTCTCGTCGGTGGTCCGCGAGAGCAGGATGGGCAGTCCGGACTTGCGCAGCTTCCAGAACTTCGCGCGCGTCTCGGCGTCGTGGGCCTCCATCGCGTCGAAGGCGACGGTCTCCGCGTCGGTCTCGACGGGGTCCCCGGTCGGATCCGACCCGGGATCGACCGCGGGCACGCGGTCGGCCAGCAGGTCCCCGACCTTCGCCCTGCCAGCCGCTTCAGAGTCGGCGTAGAATTCGACGAGCAACACGGCGCGGGTCCCGTCCGGTAGCATCGAGACGACGTCCTCGAACTCGGCGGTCTCGCGGGCGAGTTCGACGAGGACGTCGTCCAGAACCTCCAGGGCGGCGGGATCGTGTTCGAGGATCGGCGCCACGTCTTCCATCGCTTCTAGGAGGTCCTCGTACGCCAGCAGCGCCATCGATTTCGTCTCGGGGATCGGCTCGAGCGATATCTCTGCCTCGGTGACGATGGCGAGCGTTCCCTCGCTGCCAGCCAGCAGCGACGCGAGGTTCAGCGTGCCGTCCTCCCGGACCGATTCGACGACCCAGTCGAGGTTGTATCCCGAGACGTTGCGCTTGAGGTCGGGGTAGCGCGACTCGATTTCGTCGGCTTCCTCGTCGAGGATGCGGTCGATTTGCGCGTATATTCGGGCCTCCAGATCGCCGTCGGGATCGGCCCGCTCGCGCAGTTGTTCGCGCGTACACTTCCCGAACGTCGTTACGGTGCCGTCGGCGAGGACGACCTCGCACTCCTCGACGTACGCGTCGGTCTTCCCGTACTGCAGCGAGTGGGCGCCGGTGGAGTTGTTGCCGATCGCACCGCCGAGGACCGACTTGTCGCCCCAGGCCGGATCCGGGGCGAACTTCAATCCGTGGTCGGCGAGGGCTGCGTTCAGGTCGCCGAGCCGAACGCCCGGCTGGGCGCGGGCCCGGCGTTCGTCCGGACCCGTCTCGACGACAGCGTCCATGTGGTGTGTGAAATCCAGCACCACCGCCTCGTTGACCGACTGGCCGGCGAGACTCGTCCCACCACCGCGTGGCAACACCGGAATTCCGTGATCCGCACAGTACCCCACCACCGACGCGACGTCTCCCGTCGATTGCGGGAAAACCACGCCGATCGGCGTCACCTCGTAGATGCTGGCGTCGGTGGCGTACAGTTGCCGGGAGTACTCGTCGAACCGGACCTCCCCCTCGACGCGCTCCGAGAGGGCGTCGACGAGGTCGGGCCTGGCCACCCCCGCACCGCGGTAGTCGTAGTTCGATGCGGCGTCCGTCGCAGGGTCAGCGGCACCGTCGTGATCCGTTCCCATGCCTGGGTGCGTGGGTTTCCATTGCGACCAGACCGACTAAAACGGTTCCATCCCGGTGCTTCGGCCGGGTCGGACCTACAGGTCCTGGACGACCCGGAGTTCCGCTGCGTTGCTTCCGCAGGATTCGACGTGCCACCCGTGTTTCCGGAGAAACTGGTAGGCGTCGTCGTCGCCGGCAGGGATCTGCTGGAAGACCCGGCAGTGCTCCCGCGTCGGGGCGCTATCGAGCGTGTACTGGAGGAGGCGACTGCCGATTCCTTCCCCACGCGATCCCTCGGCGATTCCACCGGCGAGTTCGGCCTGATCGTCGCTGATCTCGGGCACAGTCGCGACGTGTGCCCAGCCACGGACGCGGCCGTCGACTGTGGCGACGTAGACGACACGGCCGGTGTCGCCGTCCCATCGGTGGAGCTGCCCGTCGGCGACTATCTCGCGTGCCACGGAATCGAGGGCACCCCGCCGCTGGCCGCCGGCGATCGACCTGATGAGGTCGAGGAGCCGTCTGAAATCACCGCCTCGCGCCGGCCGGAGCGTGAGTGTCGACCCGCGGAGAGAGGCCGATTCGGGGTCCCCGAGCAGTGCTGGATCGACGTCTGCGTCGACGGTTTCCTGCGCCACGTCGAGGACACCTTCCCGACCCAGTACTGCCAGCACCTGCTGGAATTGTCGCCCGTCGTAAGGATAGAGATCCCCCTGGAGGCCCGCAATGGGGAGGGGGCCGTGGTCAGCGACGTGGCTGTAGACGCGCCCACGCTCGTGCGCCAGTGGCTGCTCGTCCCGCAGACTCGCTGGTCCGTTCGTACCCTGGTCGTCGACCACTCGTGCCCTCCGGTGTGGTGCTGTCACCATCGTTACGGGCCGAACCCTCTTAAGCGATGAGGTGTGTGAGCATGCTACAGGGTAGTCGTTCCACGCTGTGCTCGCCCGGAGGAGCACGTCAGGACTGATCGGGAAGGTCTCCCCGCCGGTCGATATCCTGTCGGACACCCGGATCGTCGACCGGGACGAGCGTGCCGACGTCGTCGATGATGTCCCGCCCGCCCCGGTCGCCGCTGACGTCGGCGAGCGCGTCGAAATGCTGGCTGTCGAACAGGACGGGGTTCCCGCGAGTGCCCTCGTAGGACGGAGCCAGAACCGACCCGGCGTCCCCCAGGTAGGCGTTCACCAGCGTCTCGATGGTCTCGCGGTCGACGTGGGGCATGTCACCCAGCGCAAAGAGGGCGGCGTCCCACCCCCGGTCGCGGGCCGTAGCGACGCCGACGGCGACGGACGTGCTCTGTCCCTCGGCGTAGTTCTCGTTGTGCCGGACCGTGATGTCGAGGTCGGC
>JAHENO010000179.1 GCA_018609945.1 Haloarculaceae archaeon
AAGCCGTGGACGAGGAGGAGGCGTTTTCCCTCGAACTGGGTCCCAACAACTGCGCGGCGAGTCAAACGCCGCTCGCGGGTGACTGACCCCACCGATGGTGACGGACCCAACGATAGTGACAGAGACTGCCGTCCTCCAGGCTGGCACCGGGCTGTTCCCGAACGGGATCAGCCGCTACGCCGTCGGCGGGCTGCTGGTCGGGCTCGGTGCACTCGTCGTCTACGCCGGGACCGGTATCGCCGCCGGCGCCAGCACCTTCCTGGAGTCGACGCTGTCGTACGTCTCCGGACAGTCGCGGTTCCAGCGATACGTCGCGTCCCGCGACTGGCGGGTCGTGTTCACGCTCGGGATCGTCCTCGGTGGACTGGTCTTCGCAACCACGGTCCAGTCGGGGCTGGTCGCGACCTCGCTGTACACCCCCGGGACGACCGGTGAGCTGTACGAGGTCGGCGGCGTGACGCTCTGGTCGACGACCGTCCAGCCGTGGCGGCTCTTCCTCGGTGGGATCCTCGTCGGGATCGGCACCCGGCTCGGCAAGGGCTGTACGTCCGGTCACGGCGTCTGTGGCGTCGGCTCGGCGTCGAGGACCTCCATTGTCGGTGTGGTCACGTTCCTGGTCGTGGCCATCGGGACGGCCCAGCTCGTCGCGGCACTGGGGGTGAGTCCGTGACCGACCGCCATCCACTGTTCGGGCCGCTCGTCTTCGCCGGCGGCCTGGTCTTCGGATTCGGGCTCGGGTTCAGCCACATGGCGCGCCCGGAGGTCGTGCTGGATTTCCTCCAGTTCGACGATTTCGGGCTGCTGTTCGTCATGTTCGGCGCGGCCGTCGTGTCCGGAATCGGCTTCGCTGTGTTGCCCCGTGTCCGCGATCGCGCCCCGCTGACCGGCGACCAGTACGAACGGCGGCTCAGACCCCTCGACAGGAACGTTCTCGTCGGGGGTGCGGTCTTCGGCGTCGGCTGGGGTCTGTCGGGCATCTGCCCCGGCGCGGCCTACGCCAGCCTCGGCGTCGGCAACGTCGCGATCCTGTGGGCGCTGGCCGGGATGTTCCTCGGGGCGTACCTGCAGGGATACTGGCGCAGCAAGACGGCCGCTGCCCGCGCCGCGACGACGGGCGCGGACTGACGACCGCATCATGGAACTCACAGCAATAGTACTCTTTCTGGCCGCTGGCTCGGTGAGCCTGTTCATGGCGTGGGTCATCGGCGCCGGGTCGAGCGGTGCGACGCCCTTTGCCCCGGCGGTCGGTGCCAACGCGATATCGACGATGCGAGCGGCGTTCGTCGTCGGCATCTTCGGGTTCGCAGGCGCAGTGGTCCAGGGTGCGAACGTCTCCGAGGCCGTCGGGCGCGGCCTCGTCGGCGGCGTCACGCTGCCGGTGGCTGGCGTCATCGTCGTCCTGCTGATCGGCGCGGCCCTGATGGCGATCGGCATCAGGACCGGCTACCCTATCGCGACGGCCTTTACCGTCACAGGCTCGGTCGTCGGCGTCGGCCTGGCCCTCGGTGGCTCGCCGGTCTGGCCGAAGTACCTCCAGATCGGCACGGTCTGGGTGCTGACCCCGTTCGTCGGCGGCGGGCTTGCGTTCGCGATCGCGAGTGTCCTCCCGCGCCCGGACGTCCCCGAACACTACAGCGTCCCGGCACTCGCCGCCCTCGTCGGTGCCGTGCTCGCAAATGTCGAATTTGCCTACCTCGGTCACGGGAAGTCGGCGGGCTCGCTGGTCGGGGCTACCCAGCGCGCCGTCGGTGTCGACGGCGTCGCCGTGGCCATCGTGGTGACGGCAGTCGTCGCGCTCTCGGTCGGTGTTCTCGTCTCGCGGGATATCCGTCGGGACGAACCCGGCGGTCTTCGACGGGTCCTGCTCGCGCTCGGGGCGCTCGTCGCGTTCTCCGCGGGCGGCAGCCAGGTCGGCCTCGCCGTGGGACCACTGCTCCCCCTCCTCGAAACGGTGGAAATGGTCCCGGTATTTGCCGTCCTCGTCGGCGGCGGTGCCGGTATCCTCGTGGGGTCCTGGACCGGCGCTCCGCGGATGATAAAGTCGCTCGCGCGGGACTACTCCTCGCTGGGCCCGCGCCGCTCCATCGCCGCGCTGGTCCCGTCGTTCCTGATCGCCCAACTCGCTGTGCTGCTCGGTGTCCCCGTCTCGTTCAACGAAATCGTCGTCAGCGGGATCATCGGAAGCGGAGCCGCTATCGGCGGCGGGGACGCCGTGAGCGTTCACAAACTCGGCGTGACCGTCGGCGCGTGGGCGGGCTCGTTCGGGCTCGCCTTCGCGCTCGGATACGGCGCCACCGTCGTCGTCCATGCGACCAGTATTGTATAGTGTTTCCTGCATTCCAGACAAATACTGCAGGACTTGCAGCGTGTGGCGGGAGACTACGGGTGCTGGGATTGCCGGCGGTCCCCGTCAGTCACCGAGCGCAGTTCTGCGACGAGTTCGTCTCTCGTGACGACCGGCGTGTCCGCGGGCGGGTTCGTATTCTCCAGGGCGACGAGGCGGTCCGCGTCCGCGGCCACCGTCCGGTTCGGCTCCGAGAGGGGCGAGGCAACGACGGTCACGGCCGCTGCGTCCCTGAGCGTGGCGGCACGCTCCCGCCCCGTCTCGTCGACTGCCTCGAACGGGGGCGTCGTCACGACGTCGGCTGCGAGTTTCCGCGCCGTTTCCGTTGCGATGTCTGTCTCGGGCACGATTCCGACCGACACCTCGAAGCCGGCCCCGGTCAGGTGACCGATGGCGTGCGAGGCTCGGGTTCCCCTGCCGATGACGTGTACCTGGATGCCGGTCGGCGGGTCCGTATCGAGTGGCGTCACGGTGGTCGTTCCGGTGACGGGATTCGTGCTGACGGCCGTCCGGATTGCGAAGGCGTCCTCGGTGGCCGGGTCCGAGAGCACGTCCGCGGGCGAACCACTCGCCCGAACGCGGCCCTCGTGGACGAGGACCACTCTGTCACAGAACCGCGCCGCGAGTTCGAGGTCGTGAATCGCTGCGACGACGGCCTGGTCCCTGTCGGCACACGCCCGGGCTACCGAGAGTGACTGTATCTGGTGGTTGATGTCGAGGTTCGCCGTGGGTTCGTCGAGGAGCAGTGCCGGCGTGTCCTGGGCCAGCGCACGCGCAAGCACCACGCGCTGTCGTTCACCGCCGCTGAGGGTCGTCACTGCCCGGTCCCGGAACTGCGCGGTCTCCGTCTGTTCGAGGGCGGTCTCGACCGCCTCCCAGTCTGCCGTCGTCGTGGTGGCGAACCGGCCTCGATGGGGGGTTCGACCCATCAACACGACGTCCTCGACACTGAACTCGAAGTCGAAGGCCGTCTCCTGGGGCACGGTGGCGACGAGGCGGGCGGTCTCCCGGGCAGAGAGTCCGTCGATGTCGTGGCCGTCGACTGTCACCCTGCCGCGGGTCGGGTCGATCATCCCGTTCATCGTCCGGAGGAGTGTCGTCTTCCCGGCGCCGTTGGGCCCGACCACGGCGACGAACTCGCCGCGCTCGACCGAGAGCGAGACCGCCTCGAGGATGGTGGCCCCGCCGAGTTCGACCCCGACCCCGTCGAGTTCGATCACAGCGAGTGCACCTCCCGATTGCGGAGGAGATACAGGAAAAACGGCGCTCCGAGCGCGGCCGTGATGACTCCGACCGGCACCTCGCCGGGCCCCATCCGGGCGACGGTGTCCGTCGCGACCAGAAAGACCGCCCCGGCGAGCGCGCTCGTCGGCAGCAGGATACGGTGGTCCGGGCCGACGAGGAGGCGCACCGTGTGTGGGACGATCAGTCCGACGAACCCGATGACGCCGGAGACTGCCACGGCGCCTGCGGTGATGACACTCGAGACGGCCAGGAGGACGCGCTTCGTTCGCTCGACCTCGATCCCGACCGCGTAGGCGTCTTCCTCGCCGAGCAGCAAGACGTTCAGGTCGCGGGCGTATGCCACGAGAAACACGAACAGCACGACCACGATCGGCAACGCGAGACGGACCTTGCCCCAGGTACTGGCGTGGAGGTGGCCCATGAGCCAGAAGATGGCCTCCTCGAGACTGTCGCCCGCCTGCAACAGCAGATACGAGACGACGGCACCGAGAAACGTCTGGACTGCAATCCCGGCCAGGAGCAGCGTCGCGACGGGCGTCCGTCCCCCCTCGGTCGCGATGAGATAGACGCCGAACGCCGCGAGGAGCGCGCCGACGAACGCGGCGGCCGGCAGCCCAAGCGGGATCGTCACCGGCGAGACGATGTAGGCGACGGCCCCGACGGCCGCGCCGGCGGAGACGCCGATGATCGACGGGTCGGCCATCGGGTTCCGGAAGAAGCCCTGCATCACCGTCCCGACCGCCGCCAGTGCGAAGCCCACGACCGCTCCGAGCACGATCCGGGGCAGTCGGATCGACCACACGATCGTCTCCGTCGTCTCGGGCACGTCGAACGCGAACGGCTGGATCCACCGGAGTTCGGCCGACGCGACGACCGGGACCGCGACCCCGTTCCCGATCGCCAGCAGCGCGTCTCTCGGCCCGATCTCGGCGGGGCCGATCACGACGCTCGTGGCGATCACGCCGAGGAGGAGGGTGGCGAGCACCGAATTCCAGACGATCACCCGCCGGCGGAGCATAGCTAAAGTCGAGTTGGTTTAGCCAAATACTTGTTGCTTGTCCGCAAGGGTACATCGATGACACCTCGTCTCCGGCGGTCGGTCGCTCTCGGTATCCTCCTCGGGGTTGTCCTCCTCGCGGGGGCGTTCTCGGGGCCGGTCGCGGCCACGCACGACGACGGTGGCTGTGACTTCCCGGTCACCGAGACCGACATGACCGGGACGGCGGTCTCACTCGATCGGCCGGCCGAAGAGGTCGTGGTTCTCGACGCGTCCTCGGCACAGGTCTTCTGGGAGATCGGGGCCGAGGACCGGGTGACTGGCATGCCGGTCGAGGACTTCACTGCCTATCTCGAGGGCTCCGAAGAACGGACGGACGTCACCGACGGGCAACAGGTGCTGGTCGAGCGCGTGGTCGAACTGGATCCCGACCTGGTCGTTGCGCCGAACTATCTGGGCGAGGAGACGCTCGCGCAACTCCGCGGGGCCGGTCTCGCCGTCTACCAGTTCCCGCTCGAGGACTCCTTCGAGGCGATCTACACGAAGACGGAACTGTACGGCCACTTCGTCGGCGAGTGCGAGGCCGCGAACGAGACGGTCGCCGAGACGCGGGCCGCCGTCGAGGAGGTTCGCGAGCGAGTCGAGGGTCGTGACCGGCCGCGTGTGCTGTATTTCTTCTTCGGCTTCGCTGCCGGCGAGGAGACGTTCATCCACGACCTCGTCGAAACGGCGGGCGGCCGGAACGTCGCGGCCGAGGCCGGGATCACCGGATACGTCGAAATCTCCGAGGAAGTCGTCCTCGAACAGGACCCGGAATGGATCGTCGCCCCGAGCCACGCCGGGCTGCCCGAGGGCGAACCGTTCACGTCGACGACCGCCTTCCAGTCGAACCAGACGCTCGTCGTGGACGAGAACCTCGTGAGTCAGGCCGGGCCCCGCGTCGTCGTGCCGCTCCGGACGATGGCCGAGGCATTCCACCCCGAAACGGCGGATGAGGCGTCTGGTGGCACTGCTGTCGACGGGGACACTGACGAGGATCCGCCGGTGCTGTGGCTTCTCCTCGGGGGAGTCCTCACAGCAAGTGTCATCATCGCTCTGTGGGTGGTCTCCCGTCGGTGACGTGACCGGGAGAGGTCAGTAGGTACTCGGTATCGCTGTCTGTTCGTGCCAGTAGCTACTTGGCAACACTCCGTCTGCACGTACACAACAGCACATGTCCCAGTATGCGACGGTCGCCAGGCTGGTCAATCCCAACAGGTTGCGAGCGATCTACCTCGCTGCTCGATACGATGGGGGGACCATCGATGGCCCTCGCGGGACCGACTCCGAACTCGTCGGTCTCGTCAGCGAGCCCTACGAGTCCCTCGACGGAGCGCGCGATCGTCTCGAACGGCTCCGGGAGTCGCTGAGCCGCCGGGGGGACCGCCGGGCGGTCTTCCTGACGATATACACCGCCATGACCCGGGCAGTGCAACGCAGCATCGAGCGCGGACGATTCGCCGACTCGGAGTGGATGCGTCGGTACACGGTCACGTTCGCGAACTACTACAGGGAAGCCTTTCTGGCGTTCGAGGAGGGTCGTGTCGGGGCGGTACCCGAACCGTGGCGGATCGCGTTCGGGACCGCGGTGGCCGGGGACGCGCTCGTCGTCCAGGACGCGTTTCTCGGCATCAACGCCCACATCAACTACGACCTCGCGCTCACCATCCGCGATGTCGGTGTCGACCCGAACAGGGCCGAAAAGCGCGACGACCACCGGACGATCAACGACATCCTGGCAGCCCTCGTCGACGCACAGCAGGCGGCGCTGGCCGACCTCTATGCGCCGGGGATCGACAAGCTGGACAGCTCCCTGGGCCGCTTCGACGAGACCCTCTCGCTGTTCGCGCTGACCGAGGGCCGGGCGCAGGCCTGGCGCGTCGGCGTCGTCCTGACTGACTTCGATGTCCAGCCCATCGTGTCCTACGCACGCTGGGTCCTCCGGACGACTGCCACCGGCGGCGCGGTGTTCATCCTCGCGCCGACACTCGATCCCGACACGATGGACGTGCTGGAGCGGGTCGAACGGGAGCAGTTCGAGCTCCGGGACGCGCTCGACCTGCTCGACCTGAAATTCGAGACCGTCCTCTCCGGGTGAGGGCTGGCCGTCAGCGCCCCCGCCAACTGCCACTACCACTTATTACCGCCTGCCGTGTGTGGCAACACCAGGAGCAGTACGCACATGGACGATCGGATCAGATTGCTGCCCGAGGAGACTGCGTCCTTGCGTGAGTGGCACAGGACAGTCCGGGACCGACACGAGAACGACTTCGCGGCCGCGAAAGAACTCGTGTGTCGGCTCGGGGCACACTACGAGGGTGGTGTCACGGAGGTGGGCTTCTGGACGCCCGACGTAGTCGAAGCGGGCGTCCCCCACGACGACGTCTATCTGGAGGTCCTGACGCCCACGGAACCGGTCGAGGTGTTCGGTGACGGGCGGGACCAGCAGACCGTCGGAGTTAGGCGCGACCGCGTCCCGATCCATCGGGAAGGCGAGTACCACTGGGCCGCCATCGAGGGGATGCGACCCGGGACGCGCGAGCGGTTCGGATCGCTGTATCAGCTCGTCTACCGGCGGGACGGCGAGTGGCACACGCTCCAGGACCCGCTCGCGTACTCGGTGCCCTTCGGCGCGTTCGCGCCCGCCGAACTGATCGACATGGAGCAACTCGACCGGGAGCGGTCCGACCGCGGGTACTTCGAGGCACTCGGGACCGACGGGGAGCCGATCCCGACGACCGAGCACGAGGGCCTCCCGCGGGTCGATCCGGCGACGAGCATGCTCGAGGTCCACCCCGGGACCGCGACCGAGAGCGGTTCGCTGGCGGGACTGACCCGGCGGTACGAACGGATTGCCGAGGCCATCAGGTCCGGCAGGGAGTTGTCGGCCCGCGAGCACGTCCACCTGGGCTACGACGCGATCCAGCTGATGCCGGTCGAGCCGATCACCGAACACCGCGAAACCCACGACTTCTGGTCGGTGTCAGGGGAGCGCACCGACCCGGAGGGTGGCGAGACCGCGGAGCTGTCCGTCGCCCAGCCGGAACTGATCAACTGGGGCTACGACATCGTCATCCGGGCGTTCTCCGCGCCCAACCCGGCGCTGCTGGAGACCGGACGTCCCCACGAACTGGTGGATTTTATCGCGGCGTGTCACGGGATGCCCGAGCCGATCCGGGTGGTCTTCGACGTTGCGCTGGGCCACGCGGAGGCGCGTGCCGAGGAGTTGCTGAGCGAGCCGTTCATCGAGGGACCCGGCATGTACGGGCTGGAACTGGACTACCAGCACCCCGTCGTCAGGGCGATCGTGCTCGAGTTGCAGCGCCGGAAGATGGACTTCGGTGCCGACGGCATCCGTGTCGACGGCGCACAGGATTTCACGTACTACGACCCGGGAGCGGACGAACTGCGCCACGACGACGCGTTTCTCGCGGAGATGGACGCCGTCACACAGACCGTCGCCGGCACCGAGTACCGGCCGTGGATGATCTACGAGGACGGCCGGCCCTGGCCGCGTGGCGACTGGGAACTGGCCTCGACGTACCGGGAGCTGATCGAACAGCACCCCCACTCCTTCCAGTGGTCGCCCATCACCTTCGCGCACAACAAGCCCGCCCTGCTCACGTTCTGGGCCAGCAAGTGGTGGCGGGTCTTCGAGGTGGCGGACTTCGGGAGCAACTGGGTCACGGGCGTCGCCAACCACGACACCCTGCGGCGCGGGACCCAGCAACCGCTCCCCAAGGGCTGGGAGGAAGACCCCATCAACCCCTATCTGGGCGAGGACGGTCCGGAGATAATCGACGAGGCGTACGACCAGCCGTCGACGAACGCGCTGTTGCATTGCTTTCTTCCGGGCGTGCCGATGGACTTCCTCACTGCCAACGCCCACGCGCCGTGGTCCTTCGTGCGGGACACCGACGACGAGTGGAACGTCAAGGTCGTCGCCGAGGAGGACAATTTCCTCGACTGGCACGTGCCCGGGGAACTGTACGAGGACGACCGGTTCTTCGGGCGGCTGAAGGGCCTCGGCGTCGACGACCGCGACGACCTCGACCGGTTCGTCCACGTGCTCCGCGACGTGGGCGAGGCGACCGACTGGGACCTGGCGGCGATGGCCGGGACGGTGACCTCCCTGGGAACGCCCATCGACGGCGAATCGGTCACGCCAGCGGACCTGGAGCGGTTCGCCGCGGCCTGGATGGCCGACGTCACCGACTTCGCGAACCTCGAGCACTGGCTCGACGGGCTCGACGACGACCGTGCGGCCTTCACACACCGCGTTCGCCGGTTCCGCCAGGACCGACCGTGGCTACGCGAGGACATCGACGTGGACGGCGGTGAGGTCTTCGACTACGTCCATCCCGTCGACGGGACCGTCGTCTACTACGGCTACCGGGAGTCCCCCGGCGGCGAGGAAGGCGTGTTGTTCGTCGGAAACATGGAAGGACCAGCCGCGACGGTCCACCCGACCGACCTCGACGAGCGGATTCCTGCCGACGGGTGGGCAGAGGCGGTCGTCACACCAGGCACGGACGCCTCGCTGTCCGGGTTGACGCTCGGCAACGGCGAGGCTGTCGTCTGGACGCGCTCGTGACACACGGAATCTCCGCCAGGTCCGTGTGCAACCCCTCCGAGCGACCGGGCGTCCTGCGGCTCAGTGGGGGGTCCCGGAGACTGCTCTCGCGAGGGCGGCGACGTTTCCCAGTCCGAGACACCCGACACACAGGGCTGCAAAGAGTCGCGGGCCGAGCGCCTGGAGCGCGAGACGCCCGGCCACGAGGAGGGCGACGAAGGCGACCGTCATGACCGCACCGGCCTTGAGTTCGACGCGCGAGTCGGCCGAGAGTGGGTTCGCCGTGAGGGTCCGCTGGTGGTCGCCCGCCGCTCGCTGTGGCGTCCGGGCCGCAAAGTAGGACTGTAACCCTTTCCAGGCCCAGATCGAGAGGCCGTTTGCCGAGACGAGAAACGCCACGGCGACGCTGACGTACGCGAGTCGCTCGCTGCCGACCAGCCAGAGCAGTCCGGCAATCCCCAGAAAGAGGAGCGTTCCGACGGCGTGTCCGAGTGCTCCCTGGAGATACCTGACGGCGTCGACACGCGTGACTTCGGCCTCGATTGCGTCGTCCTCGCCTTCTCTCCTCGCGACCGAGCCGGGAAGGGCATACAGAAGCGCACCCAGCACCACGACGCCGGTGAGCAGCGCCGCAGCGACGATCCCGACCGAGCGGCGTGACCGACTGCCCTCATCGCCGGAGGTGCCGGTCCCCGGGTCGACATCGGGATCGACGGGCGGTGGCTCGGGCTCGAACCCCTCCTGGAGATCCCCGAGCGTATCGAGCGCAATCGGCCAGTGGTCGCGGCTGGCTCGCGCGCTGGGTTCGGGCGTCCCGCCGAGTGGCAGGCCGCCGAATTCGTCGAGGCCGTGGGTCGGCAAGAACGGGAGCTGGAACAGGTGGCCGGCCCCCTCGAACGCGCGGTGTTGCGAGCGGTAAGAATGGTCGCGAGCGTCCAGCCGGGAGATGACACTTTCCGCCATCGAGGTGCTGTGCCAGAGCCGGTCGTCCGTCCCCGAGAACAGCAGAACCTCGCCCTCGATTTCCTCGGCGGGGATGGCAGCCGCCGCGACCTCCGCCGGCGCGGCCTGCAGTTGGCTGTACTCGTAGAACGACCGCGGCCGGTCGAACGGGTCGGCCGACTCCGGGACCGAATCGTAGTCGGGGTACGCGAGATACGGGACCGGCTCGCCGTTGCGCGTCCACGATGAGGTGCCAGTCGGGTAACCCTCGGCGTCGAAGCCCTCCCAGACGAGCGAACTGGGCGCGAGGCCGACGACGGCGTCGACCCGCTCGTCGTGACTGGCGACCACCGCTGCCAGTTCCGCCCCCTTCGAGACGCCCCAGAGGCCGACCCCCGGACCGGCGACCCGCGGGTGTGCCAGCAGGCGGCCGATGGCTCGCTGGACGTACTCGACCGGGATGGCGGAGAGTACGTCCGGCAGGTGGTCGGGAGCCCCGAAGTACGTCAGCGAGAGCGTGACGAAGCCGTGGGAACTCAACAGCCGTGCCGTCGACGTGAGTTCGTTGCCCCCCGAGCCGTGCAACAGCACGACCCCCGGGGCCGGCCCGTCGCCGGGCGGCGTGAATATGGTTCCGACGAGGTCTCCGTCCAGCGGTTGGCTGGTGACGCCGGCGACGGCCAGCCGCCGGTCGATCGACGTCTCGGCGACTGTTTCGCCGTCGACGCGTGCTGTCAGCGTGACCTGGTGACGCTGGGTCGGAAAGAAGGTGCCGTCGCCGCTTTCGGGTGTCATCGCCCAGAATAGCCCCATCGGATCGACGCCCCCGTAGTCTCCCGCCACCGGTGGGTCCTCGTGGAGCGAGACGGTCCCGTCGGCCGTCGACACATAGGTCGCCGTCGCCGACCAGGTCGTCGAATCCTCGTTCCACGACACGCTGGTGCGCGCCGTCACGTCCACTTGGCTGGCACCTGGAAGGTCGTGGATTTCGATCGCGAGTTCCTCGTCTATCAGGGCCGCTCGCGGGGCGAGAAACGTGGCCTCCGACGACGAGGACCGACAGCCGGCGACGGCGACGGCCCCCAGTGTACCCAGGAGGGCGCGTCGGCGCAAGCGGAGGGCCATGGGTTGCACTGTTGAACTGACGGTCAATAAAGTGTTTCGCTCAGTTGAGACTTTCCTCACGTCCGTTCGTCGCAAAACGGTCGCGCCGGGATTCGAACCACGCCGAGACAGTCCGGGCTGCTCGCTTCGCTGCGCTGCCGGGCTGTGACTCGTCTACTTCGAATCCCGGGTCCGGTTCGGTCGACGGTTCGCTTCGCTCACCGTCTCCCTGCACGGGCGTGCCGGGATTCGAACCCGGGATCGAGGGGTTAGGAACCCCTCGCCCTGTCCGCTAGGCCACACGCCCTGCCGGCACGAAGGGCCCGCCCGCCCAAAACCGTTACCGGTCGCGCTTGCGCACGTTTAAGGCCGGCCGACGACTTGTCCCCGTCATGAACCCACGGGATCTCTCCGCCCACGTCCCCTACAGCGCCGGCCGGGGCATCGAAGAGGTCGCACGCGAGCTCGGCATGGACCCCGACGAACTCGTGAAACTCTCGTCGAACGAGAACCCCTTCGGTCCCAGTCCCGCTGCCGTCGACGCGATCCGCGAGGCCGCCCCGCAGGTCCACACTTACCCCAAGGCCGTCCACACGGACCTCACCGACGCCCTCGCGGACCGGTGGGACCTCCCGCCAGCCCAGGTCTGGCTCTCGCCCGGCGGCGACGGCGTCCTCGATTACCTCGCGCGGGCGTTCCTCTCGGCGGGCGACCGCGTGCTCGTCCCCGACCCCGGGTTCGCCTACTACCCGATGAGCGCACGCTACCGGGACGCGGCCGTCGACACCTATCCACTCCGCAAGTCCGAGGCGTTCGCCCAGTCGGCCGAGAACGTCCTCGGCGCCTACGACGGCCACCGCGCCATCTACGTGACGACGCCACACAACCCGACGGGCTCGGAGATGGCGCTGGGCGAGATCGAGCGGGTCGCCCGCGAGACCGACGCGGAGACGCTCGTGGTCGTCGACGAGGCCTACGCCGAGTTCACGGAGGCCGGGAGCGCCCGCCCGCTCCTCGACGAGCGCGAGGACATCGCAATCTTGCGGACCTTCTCGAAGGCCTACGGCCTGGCGGGACTCCGGCTGGGCTACGCGCTCGTGCCGGCGGCGTGGGCCGACGCCTACGAGCGGGTCAACACGCCCTTCGCGGTGAACTCGCTGGCCTGCCGGGCCGGGATGGCCGCCCTCGAGGATCACGAACACGTCGAGCGGACCGTCGAGACGGCCCGGTGGACCCGGGGGTACATGTACGACCACCTCGAGGCCCCGACATGGGAGAGTGGCGGCAACTTCGTCCTGGCAGAGGTGGGCGACGGCGAAGCGGTGACCGACGCCGCCCAGCGCGAGGGCGTCATCGTCCGGGACTGTTCGAGTTTCGGCCTCCCGGAGTGTATCCGGGTGACGTGTGGCACCCGCGAGGGTACGAAGCGGGCCGTCGACGTACTGAACGAGGTGGTCGACCGGTGAGGGTCGCCGTCACCGGGACGCCCGGGACCGGGAAGACGACCGCCACGGACCGCCTCGCGTCGGATCTGGCGGTGATCCACCTCAACGAGGTGATCCGCGCCGAGGGACTGACCAGCGGCCGGGACGAGGAGCGCGGGACGGTCGTGGCCGACGTGGACGCCGTCGCCTCGTGGCTCGCGGGCCGCGAGGACGTCCTCTTCGAGTCACACCTCGCCCACCGCTTCGCGGCGGACCGGGTCGTCGTGTTGCGCGCTCATCCGGAGGAAATCGAGTCGCGCCTCGAAGCGCGGGGCGAACCGCCGGCGACCGTCGCGGAGAACGCCGAGAGCGAGGCGCTGGACGTGATCCTCTCCGAGGCGGTCGCCGAACACGGCGAGGACAGCGTCTACGAGGTCGATACGACCGACCGCTCGCCCGACGCGGTCGCGGCCGCAATCGAGGCCGTCGTTGCGGGCGAGCGCGACCCCGCCGCGGGCACCGTCTCGTTTCTGGAGTATCTATGACCCTGGACAGGCTGCGGCCCCTGGCCGAGCGCGCGGTCGATCCCTTCGTGGCCGCCGCAACGCGGGTCGGGCTGACACCCAACGGCGTGAGCGTCCTCGCGATCGCCGTCGCCGGGGCTGCGGGCGCGAGTTACTTCCTGGCTGCCCGCGAGCCGCTGTTGTACGTCGTCGGCGCACTGCTGGTGCTCCTGAACGGCTGGCTCGACGTCCTCGACGGCGCACTCGCGCGGGAACTCGCCGTCGACTCTCCGGCGGGTGACCTGCTGGACCACGTGCTCGACCGGTACGCCGACATCCTCATCATCGTCGGTCTGGCCGGTGGCGTCGGGCAGTACGCACTCGGTATCGCTGCCGTGACGGGCGTGCTGATGACTTCCTATCTGGGCACCCAGGCCCAGGCGGTCGGTCTCGACCGGGTGTACGGCGGCGTCATGGGCCGGGCCGACCGGCTCGCGCTGGTCGGGGTCGTCACCGCCCTCGCACCGCTCGCCGGTTCCGCCGGCGGCCTCTCGCCCGTCGGGTGGCTGCTCGTGGTCCTCGCGGTTGTCGGCCACCTGACCGCACTCCAGCGGTTCTACCACTCGATGCGGGGACTCTCCTGATCGTGACCGCTGTGACGGCGTGCGTTTTATGCGGCGGGCCGGCAAAGTAGTCCTGTATGGTCCAGTGTGAGATGTGCGGGACGGAGACGGCCAGCCCGAACCGCGTCAAGATCGAGGGGGCCGAACTCGACGTCTGTGACGAGTGTACAGACTTCGGGACGGAGATAACGCAGGAGGAGACGACGTCCTCGACGTCGACGAAGTACTCGACGGGGTCCGGTTCGTCCTCGGGCACCTCGGCGGCCTCGGGGTCGGGTTCGGGGTCGACGTCGTCGGGCGGCGGCGGCCGACGCCGAGACATGTTCGACGACATGGAGGAACTGGCCCAGGACTACGACGACCGCATCCGCGACGCCCGGGAGAGCGCCGGCCTGAGCCAGTCCGAACTGGCCAACCAGCTCAACGAGAAGGCCAGCCTGATCCGGAAACTCGAACACGGTGACACCCTCCCGAGCGACGACGTCCAGCACAAGCTCGAACGCGCGCTCGACATCGACCTGACGGCCGGCGGGGGCAGCGACGAGACCGAGTGGGAGGGCGGCTCCGCCACCGGCGAGTACACGCTCGGCGACATGGTCGAGCGGAAAGACTAGCG